>JANNEX010000333.1:0-1811 GCA_031379155.1 Rubrivivax sp. | reverse complement strand
TGGCGAGGCCGGTATCGACACCCTTCTGGGCGGTGCGGGCAACGACGCGCTCAACGGTGGCGACGGCAACGACTTGCTTGAAGGTGGACTCGGTAACGACACGCTGAACGGTGGCCTGGGAAACAACACCTACCTCTTCGGCCGTGGCGACGGTCAGGACTCCATCGTCTACAGCCCCAACGACCTCACCGTCGGCAAGCTCAACACGCTGCAGTTCAAGGCCGGTGTGGCCCCCGCTGATCTGGTCATGCGTCAGGTTTGGAGCCCCTCCCTTGGCGGCAATGCTGCACTGGAGATCGCCATCGTCGGCACCACCGACAAGATCGTCATCGACGGCTTCTTCCAGGCTGACAACCCAGCCGGCAGCTATAACCCGGTGCAGCAGTTCAGCTTTGCCGATGGCACGGTATGGAGCCTGGCCACCATTCAGGCCGCGCTGTTTGCGGGCACAGCCGTAGACGACTGGATGAATGGCACGACAGGCAATGACACGATGGCCGGCGCCGCTGGCAACGACACCTTGTCGGGCCGCGCAGGCAACGACACGCTGCTGGGCGGTGCAGGCAACGACACCCTCAGCGGCGAAGCCGGCAACGACACGCTGGATGGTGGCGTGGGCAACGACACCCTGAACGGCGGCCTGGGCAACAACACCTATCTCTTCGGCCGTGGCGACGGCCAAGACTGGGTCAACTACAGCGCCAACGATCTCACCGCCGGCAGGCTCAACACGCTGCAGTTCAAGGCCGGTGTGGCGCCCGCTGACCTGGTGCTGCGTCGAATCAATTCAGCCAGCTTTGGCACCAATGCAGCGCTAGAAGTTACGGTCTCCGGCACTACCGACAAGATCACACTCGACGGTTTCTTCCAGGCCAACAACCCCGCAGGCGGCTACAACCCGGTGCAGCAGTTCCAATTCGATGGCGGAACGATCTGGAATCTCTCGACCATAGGCGCGCAAGTGAACGCAAACGGCTTGACCAGCGCTGCGCTGGACAGGATGGCCGATGACGAACTGATCTACGCAGGTTCACATCGACTCGTTTCAGCGATGGCTGGCTTTGGCGCCAACACAGCGCTGCACACCACACCGGTGATGCGCACGCAACCCTGGCGCGCGGGCGAGTTGGCGGTGAACGTCGCGTAGGCGCAGCACCTGCGAGGCCCAACGGCTACAGCGGCGGTGCAGCGGCAGTGCAATGCCCTACACCGCCGCCTCCACCACCATCTGCACCCGCTGCCGGCCGTTCCACTCATCCAGGCTGATGCGGTAGGCCAGCTTCACACTGGCCGGCAGCGGCTGGGCGTGGTTGAACCAGATGGCGTCGCGCTCTTGGCCCTGGTGGCGCAGGCGCAGCTTGGTGTGCTTGGCGCCCACCAGGCGTTGTTGCAGCACCTGCACTTCGTCGCAAAACACCGGGGCTTCGAAGCCCTGGCCCCACACTTGCGCGTCTAGCATCAGCGCGGTTTGTGGGTTGAACCATTCAATGGCCAACGGCCCATCGGTGCGCAATGTCCGGGTCAATGTCGCCTTGTCCAGCCATTCGCTGGCCACCAGGCGCAGCGCGTCGCCGAAGCGGTCCACACCACCGCCTTCAGGCGATGCGGTCAGCGTGCAGCCCGCCGCCATGGCGTGGCCGCCAAAACGTTGCAGCAAGCCAGGTTCACGTTTGGCCACCAGGTCCAGCGCGTCGCGCAGATGAAAGCCGGGGATGCTGCGGCCCGAGCCTTTGAGCTGGCCGTCGGCACCACGCGCAAACACGAATGTTGGGCGGTGCAGTTGATCTTTCACGCGCCCGGCAACAATGCCG
>JANNEX010000330.1:0-2974 GCA_031379155.1 Rubrivivax sp. | reverse complement strand
TCACCCCGCAGCTTGGGGGGTACTGGCGGTGGCCACGGCAACCGTCCGCTCAATCGGCGCTGTCGCCTTGTTCGGCCCAGCCTGCACCGCGCTGCGCCCTTTCCTGGCGGCGCTGCTCACGTTCACGCGACCACTGCTCTTCCAGTTCTTGGCGGCCTTGTTTGGACGCCGAGATGAGCTTTTTTTCGTCGCCCTGGTGCGGCGCCAGCGCGTGCAGTTGTTCGATGCTGTGCAGGCGAAAACGCAGCGCCTGTTGGCGTGCAGCGTGCGGCTGCCAGCCCATCAACTCGAGCACGGTGCGGCCACTCATCAATGCCGAGTCCAGCGTCTCGCGTTCGATATGCAAGACCCCACGTTCATGCAGGCCGTACCAGTGCGTGGCGTTGCGCGCGCGGGCCACCACGGTGGCCTGCTTGAAGTGCGCCAGCACCAGGTCAACCACGGCCAGGCTTTGCTCCACGTCGTCCACCGCCACCACGATGACTTTGGCCTGCGCCGCACCGGCCACACGCAGCAAGTCCAGCCTTGTCGCGTCGCCATAAAACGCCGGCCAGCCAAAGCGGCGCACACCCGCCACGGCTTCGGCGCTGTGGTCCAGCACGGTGGCGGCCAGGCCGTTGGCGTTGATGAGCCGGCCCACGATCTGGCCGTAGCGGCCGAAGCCGCAAATGATGATGGGCGCTTGCTGCTCTTCAGAAATCTCGGCCAGCTTGGCGCCCTCCATTCGCCTGGCAAGGCGCGGCGCCAGCAACCGGTCGGTGGCCACCAGCAGCAGTGGTGTGAAGAGCATGGAGATGGCCACCGCAGCCACCAGCAGCGAAGAAGCCTGGGCGCTGATGACACCCGCGCCCAGGGCCGACTGGAAGACGACAAAACCAAACTCACCGCCCTGCGCTAGCAGGATGACAAACACTGGCGCTTCGGTCAGCGGCACCGGCATGGCACGCGCCATGGCCACCAGCACCAGCGTTTTGACGATCAGGAAACCCAGCACCATGGCGGCGACCAGGCCGGGCTGGGCCAGCACCACGGCAAAGTCGATGCTCATGCCCACGGCAATGAAAAACAGGCCCAGCAGCAGGCCTTTGAAGGGACCCAGGTCGGTTTCCAGTTCGCGCCGGTATTCACTTTCGGCCAGCAGCACGCCGGCCAGGAAGGCACCCAGCGCCATGCTCAGGCCCACGCTGTGCATGAGTGCGGCGGTCGACACCACCAGCAGCAGCGAAGCGGCGGTGAAGATCTCGGGTGTGTCGCTGCGCGCAATCCAGCGCAGCGCCGGGCGCAACAACAAACGTCCACCCAGGATGATGGCGGCGATGACCGCAAAAGCTTTGGCCGCGCCCCACCAGCCGCCGCCTTCGTTGGCTGCGCCGGCCACGGCCAGCAGCGGCACGAGGGCCAAGATGGGAATGGCGGCCATGTCTTGCAACAGCGCCACACTCAACACACTTTGGCCGGCGGTGGTGGGCATGAGGTTGCGTTCAGCCAGCACACCCAGGCCGATGGCCGTGCTGCTCATGCCCAGGCCCAGGCCTGCGACCAGGGCCAGGCGCCAGTCGGCGCCGGCCAGCATGCCCACGGCAGCGATGAGCGCTGTCGAGCCCAGGAGCTGCGCGCTGCCCCAGCCAAAGATGGGCCGGCGCAGCGCCCACAGCCGGCGCGGTTCCAATTCAAGCCCGACCAAGAACAGCATCAGCACAACGCCGAATTCGGCAAATTCCAGCATCGCTGCCGGGTCTGACACCAGGCGCAAACCAAAGGGGCCGATGGCGATGCCGGCGGCCAGGTAGCCAATGATCGAGCCCAGCCCTAACAGGCGCGCTAAGGGCACGGCCAACACGGCAGCACCCAGGTAGATCAGGCTGTTGGTCAGCCAGGCGGGGTTGTGTTCCATGCTGCCTTGATGGTGTGTAAAGCCGGGATGTCAGGCCGGGATGTCAGGCCGCGATGTCAGGCCTGGCATCGGCCGGCACATCACACAGCGGCGAATGGTCCATCTCGTCGATCTCGCTCCAGTGCGGCCAGCTCTGCAAGCGCTCCACAAAGGTGGCTGCGTGGGCCTCCAGCGCAGCCTGGCTGATGCGGTGCGCGCCATGCATCACCAAGGGCGGCAGCCAGCGCATGCGGCACAGCGCGGCGGTTTGTTCGTAGGGGTGCAAAAAGGCGTCGAAGAAGTAGCGGTTGTAGCCGTCGGGCCGGTAAGACTCATGCGGGCCGCCGGTGGATGCCGCCAGCCACAAGTCTTTGCCCGCCAGTGCCAGGCCGTCGGGGCCGTAAGCCCAGCCAAAGGCAAAGACTTCGTCCAGCCAGAGTTTGAGCAGCGGCGGCATCGAATACCAGTGCACCGGGTGCAGCCACACCACCAGCCGCGCCTGCGCCAGCGCGGCTTGCTCGGCGGCCACGTCGATGAAGTAGTCGGGGTACAGCGCATACAGGTCGCGCACCGCCACACGGGCGGGGTCTTGCTTGGCGGCGGCCTGCATCAGGCAGCGCGTGGCGCGTGAGTGTTCCAGCTGCGGGTGGGCGGCAATGACCAGGATCTCTGGCATAGGGGTGGCATTCCAGCTTGGGTTTGCCCGTGTTGGGCGGCCATCAAGCACCGCTACCATAGCCCACAAACTGCGCCACCCATTGCCGCAGTCTTGCCGTGGAGGAGCCTGACATGCCAGTCATCGTGGTCGCCAACCCCAAGGGCGGCGTCGGCAAGAGCACGCTGTCGACCAACATTGCCGGCTGCCTGGCGGCGGCCGGACACGCCGTGATGCTGGGCGACGTGGACCGCCAGCAATCGGCGCGCGCCTGGTTGGCGCTGCGCCCGACGCAGCTGCCACGCATCCACAGCTGGGACGTGGGCGCGGGCGACGTGCTGCGCCCACCCAAGGGCGTCACGCATGTGGTGCTGGACACGCCCGCTGGGCTGCACGACAAGCGCCTGGACGCGGTGATGAAAATTGCCGACCGCTTGCTCATCCCT
>JANNEX010000291.1:0-10563 GCA_031379155.1 Rubrivivax sp. | reverse complement strand
GGCCACGGCGTACGGACAGGCCCTTGCCCCAGTAGTCGGGGTTGCGGCGAAACTCGATGCGCCGCGGCATGTTGACCTTGTCGATCAGGTAGGGGCCGCTGACGATCGGATAGTCAGTGACGATCTCGTCGAGCTTCTTGCCTGCGCCCCACTTGCGTGAAAACACCGGCATCGTGCCGCATACAAAGATCTGCTCACGCGACTTCTCGCGCAGCTCAAAGCGCACCGTGCGCGCGTCGATCACCACCACACGTTCGATCGCCGCCACCACCGTCTGGTACGAGGGCGTGGCCTCTTTGGACGACAACATGGCATGGCTGTGGCGCACGTCTTCGGCCGTCACCGCGTCGCCATTGTTGAAGCGCGCTTGAGGGTGAATGCGAAAGCTCACGGCCGAAAAATCCGGCGCCACGAAGATGGCTTCGGCGAGCAGCCCGTACATCGTGGAAGGCTCGTCCTGCCCCAAGTGCGCCAGGCCCTCCACCATCCAGATCATGATGCCGGCAGGCGAGTTACCGCGCACCGTCCAAGGGTTGAACTTGTCGAAACTGCTGCGCCGGTCGGGGTTCCTCAGCTTGATGGTGCCGCCCTTGGGCGCGTCGGGGTTGTCGTACTCGAAGTGCGTGAACGCGGGCCCGTACTTCGGCGCGCCATAGGCGGCGAAGGCATGCACCCAACGCCCCGTATGCGGCTCGCCATCGGCGGGGGCTTGGGGTGGGGCGGCGGGGGCGGCTGGTGTGGCGGCGTGCAGCGCGCCAGCGAAGGGCGACGCCATCAGCAGCGCTGCGAGCTGGCGGCGCGCGTGGCCGACGTCGCTTAGATCATCAAAGGGGTTCACAGATGGGTTCACTGGCGGTTTCATGCTTTCTTCGCCGCTGGTTTAAGAAGCTTCTGGCAGGCCTCGCGCTGGCCCGCCGCCGTGCTGGCCTTGGCACACACGGGCGTCAGCTGCGCTTGCAAGCGGCGCAACACCGCTGCCTGCTTGCCATCCGCATTCCAGCTCACGAGCTTGGTGCTGACGCGCTGCATCGAACGCACACTGCGGCCGCTGAAGGCGCCTTGATCTTTGGCCGCCTCGGCAATCAAACGCGCCGCCGTCTTCTCGATGCGCGGTGCGTCGCTGGGCGCCAGGTCGACCAGGGCGGCAAGGTAGCCCGAGCCCCACTGCAGCCGCGTGGCCGGCCCCACGCTCGTCTCAAACGCCTGGCCGTACCAGCGCAGCGCCTCGTCTTTCTTGCCCAGCTTGCGCGCGTTGCCGCCGAGCTGGCTCATCAGGTAGTAGGGCGAAGCCGCGCGCTTGAGGTTGCTGGTGAGCAGCGCTTCGCTCTGCTCCCACAGCCCCGCTTGGCTGAGGGCGTAGCCGGCGGCCGTGATGATCATCTCGCGCTCATAGCCGTCCACCACCTCGCGGTCGACGCGGGCGGCGTGGTCGATCACCTCCTGGCGCAGGGCCTCGGGCATCGTCACGGCCGTGGCGTCTTTGGGCTGGCCCATGCGCGCCAGGTTGATGCGTGCAATCAGCGCGCCGATGCGGTCGCCGCGCGACAGCGTGCTGTCCAGCTCTAGCCGCTTGAGGCTGGTTTCGAACAAGGCCAGCAGCGGCGCGCGGTCCACGCTGTCGTCGCTGGTGAGCACGCGCACGATGTCTTTGGCGTCGCCGGTGAGCACGTCACTGTGCAGGCGTGCTAACGCTGCATCTGACAGCACACGCTCCACGCGGGCTTTCAGCGCCGCGTCGGGCTTGATACCCTTGCCGTCGTCGCTGGCGCCCAGCGCCTTGAGCCACAGGCGGGTGGTGATCTCGGCGTCAACCGCCGGGCTGTTGGCCGTCAGCGCCGCGAGCTGCCCAAGCAGCGCAGGTACCTCGCCCTTGGGCACGAGCTGCTGCTCGTCGGTGTCCCAGGAGTAGTAAGCCAGCATGCGCCATTCGTTGGCCGTGAGTGCCTTGTTGGCACGCGCATCGGCCAGCACGTCCTTGACCGGGCGCCCACCGCTCAGGCCCAGCTGCAGCACAGTCATCATCTGCTCCGCGTCGACCTCGCCCGGCAAGCGCGTGATCTCCACACCCTGCGGCGTGAAGAGCACCACGGTCGGGTAGCCGCTGACCTTGAAGCGCGTGCCCACACGCTGCGCGCCGGGGCGGTCGCCATCGACATGCACCGCCACAAACGAGCGTGACTGCACGGCGAAATCTTGGCGGTTGAAGAAGGTCGCCTTGAGCTGGTTGCACGGCGGGCACCAGGTCGCACCCCAGTACATCAACACCGGCTTGGCTTCCGTGCGGGCTTTGCTGAAGGCGCGGTCGACATCGGCGTCGCTGGCGGCGGGGAGCCAGGCGACGTTGGTGGAGGGCAGGGCGGGGGCGGCATCGGCATCCTGCGGCGACAGGGCCTGCATCAAAGCGGCCAGCGCCAGCATCGGCAGCAGCGGTTTCATAGTGGCGAACTCCACAGCACGACGAACAAGGCGCGGATTGTGCGCTGGCCCAATGCTGGGGTGAACCCGCAGCTGCGGGTGCGCTATGCCGGGTTAACCCACCACCTGTACGCCCTTCCAAAACGCCACCCGCCCTTTGATCTCGGCTGCCGCTTCTTTGGGCTCCGGATAGAACCACACGGCGTCGGGATTCGCGTCACCGTCGACGAAGAGCGTGTAGTAGCTGGCCTGCCCCTTCCACGAGCACATGGTCTTGGTGTTGCTGGGCAATGTGAACTTCGCGGCGAGCGAAGCGGCGGGGAAGTAGTGGTTGCCTTCGACCACCACGGTGTCGTCGCTCTCGGCAACCACGGTGCCGTTCCAGATGGCTTTCACGGACGTCCTTTCAATCTTGGCTGCGCAGGGATGGCGCGGCTGGATTTGAACGCATGGCTCAAGCTGCCGCAATGCTGCTCTAGCCATGCCACGCTACATTGCCGGGCATGAACCAAGCGACAGTCACCCACACCACCACCGTCACCCGCCCACGCACCGTTGAGCGCCTGGTGCAAGGCCAGGCCACCAGCGACGGCGCGGGCGTCAAGCTCATCCGCGTGTTGACGCAGGACTTGCAGCGCCGGCTCGACCCCTACCTGATGCTCGATGCCTTCGGCACCGACAACCCGGGCGACTACATTGGCGGCTTCCCCGACCACCCGCACCGCGGCTTCGAGACCGTGACCTACATGCTGCAAGGGCGCATGCGCCATCGCGACAGCGTGTGCAATGTGGGCCTGCTGGTGCCCGGCAGCGTGCAGTGGATGACAGCAGGGCGCGGCGTCATCCACAGCGAAATGCCCGAGCAGGAAGACGGCGCGATGGAAGGTTTTCAGCTGTGGCTGAACCTGCCTTCACACAGCAAGATGCGCGACCCCTGGTACCGCGACGTCGCCAGCGAAGAAGTGCCGCAGTGGCAGGGCGGCGGCGCCACGGTGCGCATCATTGCCGGCAGCAGCCACGGCGTGGCCGGCGCGGTGCAGCGCGAGGTCACCGAGCCGCTCTACCTGGACGTGCACCTTGAGCCCGGCGCGCAATTCCAGCAGCCGCTGGACGCCGCGCACAACGCCTTTGCCTACGTCTACCGCGGCGAGCTGAGCATTGCCGACACCGTGGTGCGCCGCCAGCGCATGGCCATCCTGGCCAACACACCAAGCAGCAATGCGGTGGTGCTGCAAGCCGGGCCCGAGGGCGCCAAGGCCATCTTGATTGCCGGCGCACCGCTGGGCGAGCCCATCGCCCAGTACGGCCCTTTCGTGATGAACACGCAGCAGGAATTGATGCAGGCGGTGCAGGACTTTCAGGCCGGCCGCCTGGCCTGAAGCTGCGGCTGCGCAAGCCGCAGCCGCCCACACCCTCAGCGGTCGCGCCTGACGATGCTCTGGCCCTGGGCTTGTGGCTCGAAGACAAAAACGCTGTAGACGCGGCTGGCTTCAAAGACCTGGCCGGTGGCGCTGAACAGCGGCGCCGTGGCGCCTGATGCCGTCACCGACAAGACGCCATTGCTGTTGCCCACGCCCGTGGTGGGCGTGGCCTCGAAAGGCAGCGACGCGCTGCCCACAGGCACCACCGTGGTGGTCAGTGGCAGCGCGTCCAATGACATCGCCAGCGCCGCCGAATTCACGGCGCGCGCGCTGACCAGGCGCAGCTTGGCGCGCGTGAGGTCTGCGGGCAGGCGGTTGTCATCGTCCAACCAGCCGACACGCGGGCCCGCGGAGGCCCCGTGCACCATCAGCGTGTAGTCGCGCCCGGCCGCCAAAGTGACGCTGGCAGCGGCCAGGCTTTGCGCGTTGGCCGCTGTCGTCACCGCAGACAGGCCGACCGGCACCAACTGGTACTCGCCCACCACGGGCGAGGCCACGCCCGCAGCCAGCGTCACGCCGCCCACGCTGGCGGCCACGCTGGCACTGTCACCCACCAGCGCGGCCAGGCGCACACGGGCGTGGCGCGCGTCCTGACGCAGCACGGGCGACTGCTGCGTCAGCACCAGGGCGTGGACCATGACGCCGCCTTCGCTGGGCGTCAGCACCAGAGTCACGACCTGTTTGCTGGCCAGCGCCAGCGCCGGCAGCTCCAGGCGGATGTCGGTCTTGCTGTTGGCCAGCGTCACTTTCACGCCCCAGGTGCCGCTGTTGAGCGTGATCCAGCTGCCCAGCGTGGCGTAGCCAGCGTCTTCCTGCACGGGCACGGCTGTCGTCAAGGACTCGGTGCTGCCCAGCAGGTAGACATCCAGCGTGCCGGCGTCGGCTGCGGCATTGACCACACGCAGCAGGCTGCGGTTGTTGTCGGGCGCGCCCACGTCTTCGTCCAGCACTTGCTGGCGCAAGTCACCGGCGGCCCCGAAGGCCAGCACGGTGTAGTGCTTCTTGGCCGACAGCGAGGGCACGAAGCTGCGCAAGAAGCCGGCCGAGCCGCTGCTGCTGATGCTGGCCGTCTTGCCGGGGTCGACATCGACATAGCCATCGGTGGCGCCGTAGCCGACCTGGCTTTGACGCAATTCGTTGTCAAAGCGAAAGTCTAGCTGGGTGTAGGCCTGGCTGGCGTTGACCAGCCTGATCTGCGCCTTGGTGCGGTCGCTGCCGCCACCACAAGCGGCCAGCAGCAGCAAACCCATTGCCAGACCTGCTGACACGTTCGTCCACCTCATACATGCGCCCCTGCTCGGCCAACCTTGGCCAGGCGCGCATCATGCCTTGGCAGCGCCCCCTTGCAGCGCGAACCAGTCCTGCAAGGGCAGCACAGCCAGTGCCGCGTCATCCGCTTCTTGGACGAACAAACCGCGTTCCAGTTCGTGGCTGCTGTCAAACCAGCCGCAGCCCAGCGGGCGCTCGGGGTCCTGGGTCAGGTCAATGTCGAGTCGCGACAAGTGCCGCCGCACCCGTTTTCTGTGGTGGCGTGGCAAGAGTGAAAGCAGCCAGGTCAACATGAGGGGCTCCTTGATGTGGGAGCTGCCATGCTCGGGCTGCGCGGGGCTGCGGGCCATCGCCACGCAGCGGGTAGTCGGGGGTGCTTGAAGGGGGTGGTGTCGGGGTGCCCCCGGGCGGGGGTACCCGCGTGGCGAATCAGCCGGATCAGCCGAGTTAGCCGAATGGCCGCACGCCAATCAAGGCGCCGTGCGCCCAAAAGGCGATCAACGCCCAGGCGGCCACGCCTAACAGAACCGTCACCACCGTGGGCACGAGTCTGCCCGCCGGATAGCTCACGCCCGCCGCGCGATCACGCTGGCGCGCGGCGCGAAAACACAGCACCGCCCAGACCAAAAAGCTGCCGAAGAGCAGCACCTGTGCGAGCAAGCCATTGGCCAGCAAGTGCGCCAAGGCCCAGGTCTTCACGCCCAACACCATGGGGTGGTGCAGACGTGCCTTGATGGCGTTGCCGGGCACGTAGGCGGCTATCAGCATGACCAGCGCCGGCAGCATCAACAACGCGGCCAGATGGCGCGTCCAGGGCGCTGGCGACCACAGCAGCACAGGATGTTGGCGCGCCGCGCCCCAGCCCCAGATGATGAGCACCAGGCCCAGCACGGCCAACAGCGAATACAGACCCTTGTAGACGTTTTCACCCACACGGGCCCGCGTTCGGCTGCGCCAGCCGTCGGCAAAAACACGCAGCGAATGCAGGCCCAGGAAAATCAACAGTCCAAGAATCAAGGCAGTCATGGCGCTCAGGGAAAGCGGTGGTGGCGCGCATTGTGGCGTTGCGCCTGATGCGGCTGCGCGACGGCGGCCACGCCAGGCGCCGCACTACACTTTGCGCCGCGCGCGCAGGCAGCGCCGCAGCCCGTCATCAGCCCGTCATCAGCCCAGATGGAGCCCCAATTGCTGATCACCTTCGTCGTCGCCTACCTCATCGTCACCATCACCATCGGCCTACTGGCCGCGCGGCGGGTGCACAACGCCAAGGACTACATGGTGGCCGGCCGTTCGCTGCCGCTGTACATGAACGTGGCCACCGTGTTTGCGACCTGGTTTGGCGCCGAAACCGTGCTCTCGATGTCGGTCACCTTTGCCAAGGAAGGTGTGCGTGGCGTCTCGGGCGACCCCTTCGGCGCCAGCCTGTGCCTGGTGCTGGCCGCGCTGCTGTTTGCGCGCCTGTTCTACCGCATGAACCTGCTGACCATTGGCGACTTCTACAAGCAGCGCTACGGCAGCAGCGTCGAGGTGCTGACCAGCATCGCCATCGTGCTGTCTTACCTGGGCTGGGCGTCGGCGCAGATGACGGCGCTGGGGCTGGTCATCCACGTGCTGTCGGGCGCGGCGCTCGACCTCAACAGCTGCATCTTCATCGGTGCGGGCGTGGTCGTGGTCTACACCATCTTTGGCGGCATGTGGTCGGTGGCCTTGACTGACCTGTTCCAGACCGTCGTCATTCTCATCGGCTTGAGCCTGGTGGCCTGGTTGGCGTCTGACCTGGCCGGCGGTGCGGCCAAGGTCATCAGCCAGGCTGCCGCCGACGGCAAATTCGACTTCATGCCCACCGACGCCAAAGCCGGCTGGGCCATGGCCAGCGCCTTCATCGCCTTTGCACTGGGCTCGATCCCGCAGCAGGACGTGTTCCAGCGCATGACCAGCGCCAAGAATGAAAACGTGGCCGTGCGCGGCACCATCATCGGCGGCGTGATCTACTTTTTCTTCGCCTTCGTGCCCATCTTCATCGCTTACGCGGCGGTGGTCGCCGACCCTGCGGTGGCCAAGCTCTTCGGTGCCGAAGACGCACGCGACATCCAGCGCATCCTGCCTGACTTGGTGTTAGGCAAAATGCCGGTGTGGGCGCAGGTGATGTTCTTTGGCGCGCTGCTCTCGGCCATTCTGTCCACCGCCAGCGGCGCCATCCTGGCACCGACCTCGCTGCTGACCGAAAACGTGCTGCGCCACCTGTCGCCGCGCACGGGCGACAAACAATTTCTGCTCATGCTGCGTGTCATCCTGGTGACCTTCACGGCGGGCGCGCTGATCTTTGCGCTGAACAGCAAGAGCACCATGTACGAGATGGTACAAAGCGCCTACAACGTGACGCTCACCGGCGCCTTTGTGCCGCTCTTTGCCGGTGCCTTCTGGAAGCGCGCCAACACCCAGGGCGCGCTGCTGTCCATCGTGCTGGGCATAGGCTGCTGGATAGGCATGACGCAGCTCGCGCCCGAGGCGCTGCTGCCAGCCAACATGGTGGGCCTGGCGGCTTCGGTGCTGGGCATGCTGATAGGCTCGCTGGCCCCCACCGTGGTGGCCAACAAAGGGCATTCCATCGCCACCGCGCTGCACCACGCACGCCAGGCCGCGGCGGGGCATGGCGGCCACGGCAGCCGCCCCCACGCTTGATGCGAACGGCCAGCCCTGCTGCACTTTGACGCCGCCGCCGTCGCCCGGGCGCTGCCCTGGCCGGCACTGGTGTTGGCCCTGCGCCGGGCCTTCCAACAAGGCTGCGAAGTGCCCACGCGCCACCCGCATGCGATTGGCAGTGCGGGCACGGCGCTGTTGATGCCGGCCTGGCGGCTGGATGCCAATTCAGACGGCGCCTTCGGCGTCAAGACGGTCACCATCTTCCCCGCCAATGGCGCGTTGGGTTTGCCCAGCGTGCATGCCGTCTACCTGCTCTTCAGCGCGCGCACCGGCGTGCCGCTGGCGCTCATGGACGGCAGCGAACTGACCGCGCGGCGCACCGCCGCCGCGTCAGCGCTGGCGGTTGATTTCCTGGCCCGACAAGACGCCGCACGGCTGCTGCTGGTGGGCGCCGGGCGTGTGGCCTCGCTGCTGCCGGGTGCGCTGCGCAGCGTGCGGCCGGGGCTGCACCAGGTCGTGGTGTGGAACCGCCACGTACAACGCGCTCAGGAGCTAACGGCGCAGTTGTGCGCACAAGGTTTTGACGCCACGCTCACCGACGATTTGCCAGCCGCCGTGCGCCAGGCCGACATCGTGAGCTGCGCCACCTTGTCTACCCAGGCCCTGGTGCAAGGCGCCTGGCTCAAGCCCGGCAGTCACCTGGACCTCATCGGCAGCTTTGCGCCCCACATGCGTGAAGCCGACGCGGCCTGCTTCACACGCAGCCGCGTCTTTGTCGACACCGCAGAAGCGCTGGCCAAGTCGGGCGACGTGCTGCAAGCCCTGCACGAAGGTGCCTTCAACACAGCCGCGCTTCAGGGCACGCTGGCCACGCTGTGCCTGGGCCAGAGCAAGGGCCGCGACACGGGCCAGTGCGCCGCCGACGAGATCACCCTCTTCAAGTCCGTGGGCACCGCGCTCGTTGACTTGGCGGCAGCCGAACTGGTGCTGACCACGGCCGATAATCCGCCCCTTCCTTCCTGAAGCAGCCAGCCCCATGTTCAAGTACATCGTTATGCCGCTCGTGGTCATTGCTGCCCTCGTGGCGGGCTGGTTCTGGATTGCCTTGCACTGGAGTTTTTCCAGCGGCGAACGTGCCGGCTGGGTGCAAAAGCTGTCCAACAAGGGCTGGATTTGCAAAACCTGGGAAGGTGAACTGGCGTTGGTCTCGCTGCCCGGCAGCACGACCGAAAAGTTCTACTTCACCGTGCACGACGACGCCGTCGCGGCGCAGATCAGCAAGTACATCGGTAAGCGCGTGGCGCTGCACTACGAAGAGAAGGTGGGCCTGCCCACCAGCTGCTTTGGCGAGACGCGCTACTTCGTCAAAGGTGTGACGCTGAGCGACGAGATTCCGATCGGGCCGGGGGTGGTGATTCCCACACCCGCCCCGACACTTCCTGCGCCGCCCGCACAGCCTGCTCCTGCCGCTTCCCGCTGAAAGCCCCGGCGTTGCGCGGCCCAGGCCCAACCCAGGTCAATGATGCCGGCACCGACGACGATCAGCTCAGCCATGGCGCCGCGATGGATGCGGCGTCACTTGAGCAAAAAGCCCAGGCGCAGCGGGTCGCGCTCGTTGACGAAGATGGTGTTGTGGCCGGTCACTCTTGCCCAGCCTTCCACGCTGGGCACGATGGCATCGAATTCACCCACCCGCGTGCGGTGCAGCGCGATGCCGGTGAAGCAAGTGCCGATGATGCTTTCGTGGACAAAGTCCTGGCCGACTTGCAGTTGCCCCTTGGCCACCAACTGCGCCAGGCGCGCCGACGTGCCGGTACCGCAAGGTGAACGGTCGATGGCCTTGTCGCCATAGAACACCGCGTTGCGCGCGTCGGCGCCCAGGGCCTTGGGCTTGCCAGTCCACATGACGTGCGAGAGGCCCTGGATCTGTGGCTGCTCAGGGTGCACAAAGTGGTACTTCTCGTTGGCCTTGCGCCGCAGTTCCGGGCTCAGGCGCTGGATGTCCGCCGGGCTCAGTGAGGCCAGGTCGGCATAACAGGGCTGGCTTTCAACGATGGCGTAGAAGTTGCCGCCGTAGGCCACGTCAAAAGAGACTTCACCCAGGCCGCTGACTTCGACCGTTAGACCGCTGGAGTGCAAAAACGAAGCGACGTTGGTCAGCCGCACCGAGTCCACCTTGTCGCCGTTGCTTTGGTAGTGCGCCGTGACCACGCCGGCCGGTGTGTCCAGCCGCAGCACACCCGGCTGCTGGGGCTGCACCAGGCCGTGCTCAATCAGGAAAGTGACCGTGCCGATGGTGCCGTGGCCGCACATGGCCAGGCAGCCGCTGACTTCGATGAACAGGATGGCCACGTCGCAATCGGCCCGTGTGGGCGGGTAGACGATGCTGCCCGACATCACGTCGTGGCCACGCGGCTCAAACATCAGCGCCGTGCGCACCCAGTCCAGGTGCTGCTCAAAGTAGGCGCGGCGCTCGATCATGTCGGCGCCCACCAGGGCCGGCGCGCCGCCCGCCACCAGGCGCACGGGGTTGCCGCAGGTGTGGCCGTCGATGCAAAAAAAGGTGTGGTTCATGGCTGGCAGCAGAAGAGCCCAGCGGCTCAGTAACCCAGCGCCTTCAAGTCGGCCAGGGTCTTGCGCGTGATGGCGATGGTGCGTTCACGCTCGGCGCCCATCAGCTTGAGGCGCGGCGGCTTCACGGTTTCACCCGTGCCGCTGGTGATGCTCTCGGCCAGCTTGATGTGTTGCACCAGCTTGACCACGGTGTCCAGATAAAACAGCGGGTCCAGCGCGGCATAGAGCCTGCGGGCCTCGG
>JANNEX010000286.1:0-1522 GCA_031379155.1 Rubrivivax sp. | reverse complement strand
GGCCACGGCGTCTTGCGCCGCCTTGGCATCGCCCTTGCCGAAGAGTTTTTCGCCGGCTTCTTTCATGAAAGACATCAGACCCATGGTGTGCTCCTGCTGGTGTGTGGGTGGGAAGGCTCGATGGTGGCGCTGGGCGCAGTTGCTGGCCCCCGCCTGCAGGATAGTGTGTGCGCATGACAGGACGAGGGGAATCCCGCTTGGCGCGCGGGTTCAAGCAATGATCGGGCTGCGCTTTTCGCCCAGGCTCAAGCAGTGAGCAAACCGCGCTTTTCGATGAAGGCCACCACCTCGGCCAGGCCTTGCTGGGTGCGCAGGTTGCTCATCACATAGGGCCGCGTGCTTTGCCAGGCCGGGCGCATGCGGCGCGTGTCGGCTTCCATCACCTCCAGGCTGGCGCCCACATAGGGCGCCAGGTCAATCTTGTTGATGACAAAGAGGTCGCTCTTGGTGATGCCAGGGCCGCCCTTGCGCGGGATTTTTTCGCCCGCCGCCACGTCAATGACATACAGCGTGAGGTCGCTGAGTTCGGGGCTGAAAGTGGCGGCCAGGTTGTCGCCGCCCGACTCGATGAAGACGATGTCGGCGTTGGGAAATTTTTCCAGCATGCGGTCCACTGCTTCGAGGTTGATGGACGCGTCTTCGCGGATGGCCGTGTGCGGGCAGCCACCGGTTTCCACGCCCATGATGCGTTCGGCCTCCAGCGCGCCTGACACCGTCAGCAGGCGCTGGTCTTCCTTGGTGTAGATATCGTTGGTGACGACCACCAAGTCCCAGCGCTGGCGCATGGCCTTGCACAGCATTTCCACCAGCGTGGTCTTGCCACTGCCCACGGGGCCGCCCACGCCCACGCGCAGGGGTGGCAGTTTTTTGGTGCGGCCGGCAATGTGGTGCAGCTGGTGTTGTGGCTGGCTGTTCATGATCGAAAGAGCCTTGAGTATTGGGTTTCGTGTTGCGCTGACAAGATGGCCAGCATGGGGCTGAAGGACTGTCTGTCGTCGTCGGGTAGTTGCAGCGCAGCTTCAACGGTGGCGGGGATGGCCACAGCCAAGCGGCCAAGCATGCGCTGTGCTGCGGCCTGGCCCAGCGGCACGGCTTTCATGGCGGTCTGCGCCATGTTTTCGGCCCAGGCCCAGGCGTAGCACAGCAGCGCGTCTTGTGGCGTGGCTTGGGCCAGCGTGGTGGCCAGGGCAAAGGCGACGGGCCACATTGGCACGGGCTTCAAGGCAGCCAGTTGGGCGATGCGTGGGTCTTGCGCGTGTGCGCCATTGCGCAGCCAGTCCAGCAATGATCGGCCCATCTGCTGGGCCTGCGCTTGCAGCTCAGCGGTTTCGCGCGTTTGGTGCAGCCAATCGTTGACGCGTTGGGCCTGTGAGGTGTCGTGCGCAGACCAGGCTTGGCAAGCCTGCGCCACGGCCGGCAAATCGGCGCGCGCCAGGCCGAGTTGAAGTTGCGCCAACAGCCAGTCACCGGCTTGTTTTTCGTCGGCCACGGTGCCCGCTTCCACGGCCGCTTCAAGGCCTTC
>JANNEX010000284.1:0-14782 GCA_031379155.1 Rubrivivax sp. | reverse complement strand
GCCAATGCGCTGTGGCTGACCAACGGCATGGTGCAGCTGTTCCTGATCGTCACGCTGTGGTCCAAGGCTTCGTACCTGGCGCTGATCTCGCTGTCGACCGCCATGATCCTGATCCCCTATCTCTTCAGCGCCTGTTATGGCCTGAAGCTGGCGTGGACGGGTGAAGGCCAAGAAGCAGACAGCCGCCGCGCTCGCTGGGCCATCGGTTTCACCGCGCTGGCCACCATTTATGGCCTGTGGTTGCTCTATGCCGCAGGGCTGAAGTACCTGTTGCTCAGCGCGCTGCTTTACGCACCCGGCGCATTGGTTTATCTGCTGGCCAAAAAGCAGCGCGCGCAGCGTCCGTTCAGTGGCGCTGAATGGGCCGTGCTGGCGGGCCTGCTGCTGTTGGCTGCAGCGTCTGCGGCCATGCTGGCCAGTGGCAGGTTGGCCTTGTGATGGGCCAACTCAAGACTGCGGGTCTGCACTCTGAAGTCGGCCGCCTGCGCAAGGTCATCGTCTGTCGCCCCGGCCTGGCGCAAAAGCGGCTGACACCGGCCAATTGCCACGAGCTGTTGTTTGACGATGTGCTGTGGGTGGCTCGCGCGCGCAACGACCACGATGCTTTCAGCGCCGCCATGAAAGAGCGAGACATCGCCGTGCTGGAACTGCACGACCTGCTCGCCGACACCGTGGCCCTGCCGGCGGCACGCGACTGGCTGCTCAGCCGCAAGCTCGGCCCCAACTTGGTCGACGCGGAAACCGCCGCCCAGTTGCGCCCCTGGCTGGAGGCCCTTTCGCCGGTCAAGTTGGCCGAGCACTTGATTGGCGGCGTCGCGCGTGCCGAGGTCTCCTTCGATGCCCACGGTTTGCTGGGCCTGTTCTCTGCTGCCAGCGACATGCTGTTGCCACCGCTGCCCAACACACTTTTCACACGCGACAACAGTTGCTGGATTGGCAGTGGTGTGGTGCTGAGCCCTATGTTCTGGCCCGCGCGCCAGCAGGAAACGCTGTTGATGGCAGCCGTCTATCGCTTCCACCCGGCATTTGCGGGCAGCGACGGCAGCCGCGCTGCAGTGTGGATGGGCGACCCACAACTTGACAGCGGCATGGACCACGGCCTGGCGTCGCTGGAAGGCGGCGATGTCATGCCGCTGGGCCAAGGCGTGGTGCTGGTGGGCATGGGCGAGCGCACGTCGCCCCAGGGTGTGTGCCTGTTGGCGCGCAGCCTGTTTGCCGACGGTGCGGCCACGCATGTGCTGGCCGCGCAGATCCCGAAGTCACGCGGCGCCATGCACCTGGACACAGTGTTCAGTTTCTGCGACCGCGACCTGGCCACCCTCTTCCCCGAGATGGTGGACGCCATGCGCGTGCACAGCCTGCGGCCTGGCAAGAAAGAAGGCACGCTGGACGTGCGCACCGAGAGCCAAGCTTTCATCAAGGTGGTCGCCCAGGCCATGGGCCTGCCAGCCATCCGCACCGTGGCCACCGGTGGCGACGCCTATGAAGCCGAACGTGAACAGTGGGACGACGGCAACAACTTGCTGTGCATTGCCCCCGGCGTGGTGATGGCCTATGACCGCAACGTCTACACCAACACACTGCTGCGCAAGGCCGGCGTTGAAGTCATCACGCTGCCCAGCAGCGAACTTGGCCGCGGCCGCGGTGGCAGCCACTGCATGAGTTGCCCCATCGAACGAGACCCCTTGTGAACACCGGATCATGAGCTTCAACTTGCACAGCCGCAGCCTGCTCGACCTGGTCGACTTCGCGCCGCGCGACATCCGCTACTTGCTTGACCTGGCGGCCGAACTCAAGCGCGCCAAAGCCGCCGGCACAGAGCATCCGCGCCTCAAAGGCAAGAACATCGCACTCATCTTCGAAAAGGCCTCCACGCGCACGCGCTGCGCCTTTGAAGTGGCCGTGCACGACCAGGGCGGCCATGTCACCTACCTAGATTCAGCGGGCTCGCAACTGGGTCACAAAGAGTCGCTGAAGGACACGGCCCGCGTGCTGGGCCGCATGTTTGACGGCATCGAATACCGCGGCTTTCACCAAAGCGTGGTGCAAGACATTGCGCGCTTCTCGCATGTGCCGGTGTGGAACGGCCTCACCGATGAAGCCCACCCGACGCAGGTGCTGGCCGACCTGATGACGATGGCCGAGTTTGGCGAAAAGCCGCTGCACGAACTGTCGTTTTGCTACCTGGGCGACGCGCGTTTCAACATGGGTTGTTCGCTGCTGGTGGGCGGCACGCAGATGGGCATGGACGTGCGCATTGCAGCGCCCGCAGCGCTGCAACCGCCGGCTGAGTTGGTGGCCCAGATGCGGCAGTTGGCGGCCACCACGGGCGCGCGCATCACACTTGAGACAGACCCTGTCAAGGCCGTGGCGGGCGCCGACTTCCTTTACACCGATGTGTGGGTGTCGATGGGCGAAGCCGATGAAGTCTGGAAGCAGCGCATAGACCAGCTTTTGCCCTACCAGGTAAATGCCGCCCTGATGCGCGCCACGGGCAAGGCGCGCACGCGCTTCATGCATTGCCTGCCGGCATTCCACAACCTGGACACTGAAGTCGGCCGCCAGGTGCACCAGAAGTACGGCCTGAGTGAAATCGAGGTCACCGACGAAGTGTTTGAGTCAGAAGCCTCGGTGGTCTTCACCCAGGCCGAAAACCGCCTGCACACCATCAAGGCGGTGCTGGTGGCCACGCTGTCGTGACACTGGCTTGAACGACGCATGCAGCCGGTGACCGCATGAAGCTCGTGATCGCCATTGGCGGCAACGCCTTGCTGCGCCGTTCGCAGGCCCCCAGCGCGGCCAACCTGCTGGACAACGTGCGCAGGGCTGCGGCTCAGTTGGCCACGATAGCGAGCCTGCAAGACAGTGGGCAGCCTGCCCACCAGATTGTGCTGACGCACGGCAGCGGCCCGCAGGTGGGCCTGCTGGCGTTGCAGTCCGCCGCCTACGCCGCGCAGAACCCGGGTGCCCAGAGTGAGCCGCTGGACATGCTCGACGCCGAAGTCGCGGGCATGTTGGGCTATGTGCTGGAGCAGGAAATCGCCAACCTGCTGCCGGCCACGCGCACGGTGGCAAGCCTGCTGACGCGGGTCGAGGTGGACCGGCTCGACCCCGCTTTCAAGACGCCCACCAAACCCATAGGGCCAACCTACACCCGCGAGCAAGCCGACAAGGTGGCGGCGGGCCGGCCGTGGACGATGGGCGGTGACGGCAGTGGCAGCGGCCTGCGCCGCTTGGTCGCTTCACCCCGGCCTGCGCGGGTGCTGGCGATGCACGCCATCCGCAGCTTGCTGGGCACGGGCGCGCTGGTCATCGCTGGTGGCGGTGGTGGCATCCCCGTCATGCGCAGGACCGATGGCCCCGGCATGGAAGGCGTAGAGGCCGTTATCGACAAAGACCTGTGCACGGCCATGATCGCCACTGAGTTGCATGCCGACTGTTTGATCATCGCCACCGACGTGGACGCGGTGTATGTGAACTGGGGCCAGCCCGGGCAGCGCCGCCTGGACCAAACGACGCCGCAAGAACTGGCCCGCTTGACCTTTGCGCCTGGGTCGATGGCGCCCAAGGTTGAAGCGGCTGTCATCTTTGTCAAGGCCACGGGCAAACGCGCCGTCATCGGCCCACTTGATCAGATTGAAGGCATGTTGGCAGGCCAGGCGGGGACGCAGATTTTCGCCGATGCCGGTGCTGAATTGATCGCTGGCCATTCGCTATCGAGCTCTTCTATATTGGGTTAGCTAACTGCACAGTTCCGTGCACTCAAGGACGGGCAAGACCATGACCATGACGACCCACAGCGCCCGCATCACTGGCCCCGTGACTTACCTTGCGGCAAACGGCCGCAAGGTCAACATCCCGCTGGGCCCGTGCATGGTTGAGCGCATGGACGCAGCGCTGACCGACATCGTGTGGGGCACACGTGGCCAAAGCTCGGCGGTCTTGCCCACCCAGGCGGTGCAGGCGGCTCAGGAACAGGGCCATCTGGTCTTGCTGGATTGAAGCGCCTGGCTCAAAAAGCCACCGCGCGCTGAACCGCTGAACCTCTGTGCAGCCGCGACCACCATGAACAAGCCGCTCACCCAAGCCTTCAGCGGCTTTCTTCGGCGCCGCCGCTTGCAGCGGCACTTTCAGCGCCGGCCCATGTTGCAGACCGTGTTGGCGGCGCCACTGCACGCGCCAGCCACCCCGGCGAGCGCGCCGCCAGCCGTGGCTGCGGCGGCCCCGGACCTGCTGGCCGCCGCGCAAGGTGACCCGGCAGCAGCCCTGTTGCGCATGCGGTCGCAAGCCGATGGGCTTGACGCGGCAGAGGCTGCAAAACGCCTGGCGCGCGACGGCCCCAACGAGATCCAGCATGAGCCGCCGCTGCCAGCCTGGCTGCACCTGTGGCGTTGCTACGTCAACCCCTTCAACCTGCTGCTGACGGCGCTGGCCGCGCTGTCGTTCTTCAGCGGCGATGCCAAGGCCACTGTGGTCATTGGGGTGATGGTGGCTTTGAGCACCGTCATCCGCTTTGTGCAAGAAGGTCGGTCGCACCGCGCCGCCGAGGGCTTGCGCGCGTTGGTCAGCAACAAGGCCAGTGTGATCCGCAGATCAGGCACCGCGCCCGCCGTAGCTCAAGAAATCGCCCTGCGTGAACTGGTGGCCGGTGACGTGGTGGCGCTGTCGGCCGGCGACATGATTCCTGCCGACTGCCGCGTCTTGACGGCACGCGACCTCTTCGTCGCACAGTCTGCAATGACCGGTGAATCGCTGCCGGTGGAGAAGTTTGCGCAAGGCAACTTAGACGCCAAGGAAGCGAAGGACGCCAGGGACGCGAAGGCCGGCACGCAAGGCAGCGGCCCGCTGGACCAGCGCAACCTGGTCTTCATGGGCACCAATGTCGTCTCGGGCACTGCCACGGCGCTGGTGGTGGCCACCGGCGGGCGCAGCACCTTCGGCACCTTGGCGGCGCATGCCCAGGCCAGCGATGTCTCCAATAACGGCGCGCCCAACGCCTTCCAGGCCGGCGTGAACAGCGTCAGCTGGCTGCTCATCCGCTTTGCGGCCGTGATGGTGCCCATCGTCTTCTTGGTCAACGGCTACACCAAGGGCGACTGGCTGCAAGCCTTTTTGTTTGCGCTGGCGGTGGCCGTGGGGCTGACGCCAGAGATGCTGCCCATGATCGTGACCAGCACGCTGGCCAAGGGCGCGGTGCTGCTGTCGCGCAAGAAGGTGGTGGTCAAGCGCCTGGATGCGATCCAGAACTTTGGCGCCATGGACATCTTGTGCACCGACAAAACCGGCACCCTGACGCAGGACAAGATCGCGCTGGCGCGCCACGCCGATGCCTACGGCCAGGACACCGACGAAGTGCTGCACTTTGCTTTCCTCAACAGCCACTACCAAACCGGCCTGAAGAACTTGCTTGACCGCGCCGTGCTGGCACGCGTGGAGTTGGCGGCCGAGCTGAAGCTGAATGAGGCCTACCGCAAGGTCGATGAAATTCCTTTTGACTTCGAACGCCGGCGCATGTCGGTGGTCGTGGCGGGCCTGGTGGACGGGCAGGACCACCACCACGAACTGATCTGCAAAGGCGCCGTGGAAGAAGTGCTCGCCGCCTGCACACAAGTGCGCACGCAAGAGCCCACCGGGGTTGCCATTGACGCCAGCCTGGACGGCGAGCGCACCATGCCGACACAGCCGCTGGACGCAGCGCTGCTGGCGCGCACACAGGCCGTCACCGCCGCGCTCAACGCCGAAGGTCTGCGCGTGGTGGCCGTGGCCGTCAAGACCTTGCCGCCAGGCCAGACCACCTATTCGGTGGCCGACGAAAGCGGCCTCACGCTCATCGGCTACATCGCCTTCCTCGACCCACCCAAAGAGTCTGCCGCGCCGGCGCTGAAAAAACTGGCCGCACACGGCATCAGCGTCAAGGTGCTGACGGGCGACAACGAAGCCGTGACCCGGCATGTGTGCGCGCAGGTCGGGCTGGCCAGCGACAAGGTGCTGCTGGGCGCGCAGCTTGAGCTCATGGATGACAAGGCCCTGAAGGCCGCCGCTGAAGCGCACAGCGTCTTCGCCAAGCTCACGCCGCTGCACAAGGAACGCATCGTGCGCGCGCTGCGGGCCAACGGCCACGTGGTGGGCTTCATGGGCGACGGCATCAACGACGCACCGGCGCTGCGCGCGGCCGACATCGGCATCTCGGTAGACAGCGCGGTGGACATCGCCAAGGAAGCCGCCGACATCATCCTGCTCGAGAAGAGCCTGCTGGTGCTGGACGAGGGTGTGGTGGAAGGCCGCACCACCTTTTGCAACATGCTCAAGTACATCCGCATGACGGCCAGCAGCAACTTCGGCAATGTGCTGAGCGTGCTGGTGGCGAGTGCTTTTCTGCCCTTCCTGCCCATGCTGCCGCTGCAGCTGCTGGTGCAAAACCTGCTGTATGACGTCGCACAGACTGGCATTCCCTTCGACCATGTTGATCCTGAGGGCGTGACCAAGCCGCTGAAGTGGAACCCGGCCGACATCGGCCGCTTCATGCTCTTCTTTGGCCCCATCAGCTCGCTCTTTGACCTGCTCACGTTTGCGGTTATGTGGTGGGTGTTTGGCGCCAACAGCCTGGCCAGCCAGACGCTGTTCCAGTCGGGCTGGTTTGTGGTGGGGTTGCTGACGCAGACGCTGGTGGTGCACATGCTGCGCACGCCGAAAATTCCTTTCTTGCAGAGCCACGCCTCTGCGCCCTTGATGGCCATGTCGCTGGCCATCATGGCCTTGGGCCTGTGGCTGCCGTTTTCGCCGCTGGCCAGCTACTTCAAGCTGCAAGCCCTGCCGCCCGCCTACTACCTGTGGCTGGTGGCCATCTTGGTGGGCTACGGATTGCTGACCAGCGTGATGAAGCG
The DNA here is from genome assembly GCA_031379155.1 of Rubrivivax sp. GTDB lineage: Bacteria > Pseudomonadota > Gammaproteobacteria > Burkholderiales > Burkholderiaceae_C > Rubrivivax. The sequence goes on along the minus strand of JANNEX010000284.1, from coordinate 7,898 downwards.
CTGGTACGTGCGGCGCTACGGCTGGCAATAACCGCTCGCACAGCCACTCGCACAGCCGCTCGCCCCGCCCGCCCGCCCACTGGCGGCGCTCCTTGTGCGCTGACGAACAGACGCGGCCCGTGCGGTTCGCTACAACGGCTTTGCACACCCGACAGCCTGTTGCCGTCTTGTGCCAACTTGACGCGAGGAATCGAACCATGAACTCGAGCATTTCAATGCTGGCCCTGGCTGCCTTGGCTGTGGCAGGCGCGCTGTGTGCTGGCGGCAGCCCTGCCTTGGCGCAAGTGGCAGGCGGCTCTACGACCGTTGGCGTCAGCATCACCGAATCCACCCGGCTGGCGCTGGGCTGGAGCGTCAAGAAGACGCTTCTGGGCAAGCCTGTCTACAACGATGCGGGCATCAAGGTCGGCAAGGTCGAAGACCTGATCATTGCGCCCGACAAGAACCTGTCTTTTGTGATCGTGGGTGCGGGTGGTTTCATCGGCATCGGCCGCCATGACGTGGCGATCCCCATCGTCCAGATCCAGGACATCGCAGGCAAGCTGGTGATGACGGGTGCCACCAAAGACACGATAGCGCAGCTGCCTTCTTTCACCTATGCCACCGACACCGCAAGGCGCGAGCAGTTTTTTGCCGCCGCCGACAAGGACATTGCACAAGGCAAGGCCAAGGTGGCTGAACTGGAAAAGAGAGCCGGCGTGGCTGCCACCGATGCCAAGGCGAAGATCAATCTGGAGATCAGCGCGCTGCAAGCCGAAGTGAAGTCGACCGAAGGCAAGCTGGGTGAAATGAAGCAGGCCGCTGCGGCGCGCTGGAAAGAGTTTGAAGCCGGTGTCAGTGCCGCCACCGCGCGCCTGCGCAAATCGATAGCGACGGCCACCGGTTGATCGCCTGACCTGAGCGCCATGTTGGCTGTTCCTGACTTGAAGGGAATCTGCAATGAACAAGATGTTGATCGCGGTCTTTGACAACGAAACAGCGGCGCAGGCCGGGCTGCAAGCCTTGCGCAGGCTGCACGCTGCGGGTGACATCACGCTGTACGCCACTGGCGTGGCACTTGCAGCCTGGCAACGCAGGCCTGGTGGCTGAAATCGAAGAGGAATGGGTCATCCCTGTCGACGCGGCGCTGGAGTCCCTGGGCGGCCATATCTTGCGGCGCACACGCTCCGAAGTGGCCGAGGCCCAGTTCGACCATGACATCGCGGCGTTCAGGTCCGAAGTCACCGAACTCGAAGCCGAGGCTTTGCAGGCCACGGGTGTGGCCAAGGCCACACTCCAGACCAAGCTGGCCAGCGCCAAGGCCAGCCTCGACGCGGCCGTAGGCCGCGCCCAGCAGCGCGGTGATGTGCTCAAACGTGAAGCCGATGCCAAGGCCGAGTCGCTCAAGGCCCAGTTGGGCCAGGCCAGGGACGACGTCAAGGCCAAGGTCGAAGAACGTGTCAAGCGCGTCAAAGGCGCCAACCACGCACGCGGGGCCAAGCTGGCTCAAGCCTGGGGCTTGACCAAGGAAGCGTTGGCACCTTGATGGTCGCGAAGCAACAGGAGCTTCAACCGTGGATGTCGAAGTCGACAGGGCTATGTCAAGCACGCCGCCCTGGCGCAACTGAACCGCGGGTATCAGATCGACAAAACCCCGACGCAGCGCTGGCACGTCTGGCACTTTGCCGATGACCCGACGCAGCGCTTTGCACGCGTCCAGGCTGTCAAGGTCGAGGTGCCCGAGCCCTTCAGGCCGCAGCCCTGAACCGGTGCGGGCCGTTGCCTATCGGCTCGCCAGCCCTCCAACACACTCTTGACGCCGCAGCAAGCACAGACGCCGATGCAAGCCCCCGAGAGTGCCCTGCTCGTCCAACAGGCGATCCAGTTGTCTGTGGCGCCAGTGTTTGTGTTGACCGGCATCGCCGGCCTGCTGGGCGTGATGGCGAACCGGCTCGCCCGCATCATCGACAGGGCGCGCGAGGTGGGCAGGAGCAAGGGTTCCCTGGACGCGGCGGGCGTGGCCTTGGCGCGCCTGGAACTGGCTGGGCTTGAACGCCGGCGTCATCTGGCAAGTTGGTCGATCAACTGGTGCACCGGCGCTGCGTTGCTGGTCTGCACGGTGATCGTGACGCTGTTCATCGAAGAGTTCCTGGGCACCAACCTGAAGTGGTTGGCGGGCGCGCAGTTCATTGCTGCCATGGTGGCGGTGATCGCGGGCTTGTCGTGCTTCCTGGCCGAGGTCTACATCGCCACACACGCCTCGCGCATCGATGCCCAGGCCTTCCCGGGCTGAAGTTCGTCGGCGAACAGACAGGCGCCTGATGCAGGGGCACATTGCCCGCAACTTCAAAGGAGCCCTTCGATGTTGCGCAGCACCAAAGACCTTGAGAACTACGCCATCAGTGCCACCGACGGCGCCATCGGACACTTGCGGGACTTGTACTTCGACGACGACGCCTGGGTCGTGCGCTACTTCGTGGTGAACACCGGTTCCTGGTTGGCCAGCCGCAGCGTCTTGATTTCCCCGATGGCCGTGCACCACCCGAACTGGGTGGACCAGACACTGGCGCTGTCCATCACCCAGGAGCAGGTCAAGAACAGCCCCGATATCGACTCCGACAAGCAATGCGGTGGTGGGCTGTCCCCTGCAAGCCGGCGACGGTGAGATCGGCCATGTCGCCGGCTTTTTGGTTGATGACGACACCTGGGCGATACGCTACTTGATCGTCGACACCAGCAATGGGTGGCTGGGCCACAAGGTGCTGGTGGCGCCGCAGTGGATTACCGGCGTGCACGGGTCTGAGCAGACAGTGTCAGTGGATCTGAGCCGCGCTTCGATCAAGGACGCGCCGCACTACGAACCCACCCGCAACACTACCCGCTGCACCACGGGCACAAAAAAACGCAGGCCCGAGGTAATCGGGCCTGCGTCGTGTCGTATGCGCTCGGTTTGTGCGTTAGCTCGACGTTTTGTCGCCGGCCTTCTTGAACCAAGCATCACTGGCCTTGCGTTGCCATTCGGCCAATTGTTTTTCGGCTTCGTCTTTGGCCACGCCGTAGCGCTCCTGGATCTTGCCGGCAAGCTGGTCGCGGCGGCCAGCGACGACATCCAAGTCGTCGTCGGTCAGCTTGCCCCATTGCTCTTTGGCTTGGCCGGTGACTTGTTTCCAATTGCCTTGAATCTGGTCCCAGTTCATAGGGGTTCCCTTCACTGATGGGTTGAGGATGGAGAGCACGGCGTTGCGCAAGGCTCAGGGACGAACGGCGATCTCGTTCTTCACGAGCTTCACGCCTTCGGTTTTGGAGGCAATCATTTCTGCAGATGACTTCTCGGCCATGTTCTTGGCAAAGCCCGACAGCATCACCGTGCCGTTGAGCGTTTCGACCTTGATGCTGAGCGCGTCAACTTCCTTGTTGGCGACAAAGCGGGCCTTGATCTTGGTGGTGATCGCGGCGTCGTCGATGTAGGCGCCTGCGGTCTCCTGGTCGCGCGTGACGGCGCAGCCTGAAGTGACAAGGACGATGGCCGCGGCAGCGGCGATGAAGGTATTGCGTGCGTTCATGGTAGATCTCCTGGGGGTTGGGTTTGGGTGGGGTTGTGGTGACTTGACTCAGCCGGCGGCGAGCCAGTCCTTCAACTCGTCGGCATGTTCCTGTTCGTCGGCAAGGATGTCTTCAAGCAGGCGCCGGGTGGTCGAGTCCTTGTCGCCAATCAAGGCAATGATCTGGCTGTAGGCCTCGATGGCCACACGCTCGGCAATCAGGTTGGCCTTGATCATGGCTTTGAGGTCTGTCGAGTCGTCATAGCCGGCATGGCTGCGGCTGGTCAGAGAGTCGGGCGCGAAGTCGGGCTCACCGCCAAGCTGCACGATGCGCTCGGCCAGCCGGTCGCCATGGCCGGCTTCGGCATTGGCGTGGACCATGAACTCTTCGGCGATCTTGGGTGATGCCAGACCCTGGGCCGTGAAGTGGTGGCGCTTGTAGCGCAGCACACAGACCAACTCGGTGGCCAATGAATCGTTGAGCAGCTTGATGATGTCTTCGCGCCAGGGGCCGTAGCTGGGGGTCACTGCGCCCTGGTCCAGGCTGCGTCTTGCCGCGTCAATGGCGGCTTCGTTCAAGCGCATCGGCTTGGCCTCGGCCAGGGGCAGGGCGGTGATGTTGCTGGATTCGGGCTTGTGGGCCATGGCGGGTTCCTGGTGGGTCAGCGTGGGCTGTGTGCGATTGCGCACCGAGCCGATGCACTGACTGTAGGAATGCCGGGCCGCCACTGCCATCGGCGCTAAGCACCTGCGCCTGTAGGACGACGCCGCGTCGCCCCAGCCCGTTCAGTGCGCCGTGGTGGCTGTGCGGTGTGGCGGCAGCGGCAGCGACAGCGGTGCCGCTGCGCTGAGCAGCGGAATCACGAAGCAAGCGCCGTCCGCCACCGTGGGCCAAGCCAGCGTGTGGCCGGGGCGCAGCAGGGCGGCGCGCAGCGGCGCGGCGGTGACCAGCGCGGCGTCGGCGTCTTGACGCAACAAGATGAAGCGCAGGCGGCGAGCGTCGCGTTGCAGTGTCAGCTCGGCGCGTGGCCAGTGTGCGGGCAGGCAGGGGTTGAACGACAGCGTGGCAGCTTCCAGGCGCAAACCGAAGATCGACTCAAGGGCTGCGCGGTGCATCCAGGCTGCTGCGCCGGTGTACCAGCTCCAGCCGCCGCGGCCCACATAGGGCGGCTGCGTGTACACGTCGCCGGCCATCACATAAGGCTCGATGGCGTAGACCGCGCCCTGCGTTGGGTGCGCCGCGCGGTGCGCCGGGCTCAAGTAGCTGAAGTAGCGAAAGACGCTGTCGCGCTGGTCCAGTGCCAGGCCTTGGGCGCGTGCGTACTCGGCCTGCGCCATCAGCGCCCACACCGCACCGTGCGAATACTGACCGCCGTTTTCGCGCACTCCGCTCGGGTAGGCCTGGATGTAGCCCGCGCTGGGGCTGGCATGCACCAGCGGCGGGTCGAGCAGCCGGATAAGCCCAGCTTGATGATCGACCAGATGCGCTTCCACCGCGGCCAGCGCCATGCGCTGCAGGGCCGTCGGCGCCGCACCGGACAGCACCGACCAGGCCTGGGCGATGAGGTCGATGCGCGCCTCGGGGTTGGTGTGCGAACCCAGCGGCGTGCCGTCGTCGAAAAAGGCGCGCTTGAACCACTGGCCGTCCCAGCCCGCGTCGTTCAAGGCCTGCGCCCAACCCTGCGCCGCTTGCCGCCACCGTGCGGCGCGTTCAGTCTCGCCGCGCTCTTGCGCCAGCGGTGCGAAGTCAGCCACCAGGCGACACAAGAACCAGCCCAGCCAGACAGATTCGCCGCGGCCTTCAATGCCGACGCGGTTCATGCCGTCGTTCCAGTCGCCGCTGCCCATCAAAGGCAGGCCGTGCGCGCCCACACGCAGGCTGCGGTCGATGGCGCGCGCGGCATGTTCGTAAACGCTGGCCTCTTCGGCGCTCACACTGGGTGTGTAGTAGGCGTCTTCGGCGCCATCGGGAATGGCCGCGCCGTCGATGAAGGGCACTTGCTGATCCAGCAAGGCGGCATCGCCGGTGGCGCGCAGGTAGTGCATGCAGACGTGTGGCAGCCACAGCAGGTCGTCGGAGAAATGGGTGCGCACACCGGCGCCGCCCGGGCTGTGCCACCAGTGCTGCACGTCGCCCTGCGCGAACTGGCGCGAGGCCGCGAGCACGATCTGCTCGCGCAGCATCTGGGGTGCGGCCCAGGCCAGCGCCATGGCGTCTTGCAACTGGTCGCGAAAGCCGGTGGCGCCGCCCGCTTGGTAAAAACCGGCCTTGGCCCACAGCCGGCACGACAGCGTCTGGTACAGCAGCCAGCGGTTGACCATGGCGTCAAACAGCGGGTCGGGTGTTTGCACGGTGGTGGCACCCAGCAGTTGGTCCCAGTGGCGGCGCACCTGGGCGCTGCGTTCGCGCGCTGTGGTGGTGGCGGCCACCGCAGCTAGCTGGCGCGCAGCGTCGGGGTTGTCGGCAAACCCGAGCAAGAAAACACGCTCGGCACTCTCGCCTGCGGGCACCGTCAATTTGCTGGACAACGCCGCGCAGGGGTCCAGGCCACTGCCCCGGCGCTGGCCAAAGTTGTCGGGCAGCACCAGGCGGCCGCGGGCGTCAAAACACTCGCGCCGGTCGGAGGTCCAGTCCTCGTCTTCTTCGGCGCTGCCAGCCATGGCCAGGAAGGCGGTGCCGTCGCCAAAGCCGGCCGAGCGGTCGCGCTGGGTGCACAGCAGCGCGGTCAGCTTTTGTTCGGGCAGGCGCTGGCGGTGCAACGAGGTGTGCACGGTGCTGCGGTCGCTGCGGCTGGCACCCATCATCCATTCGACTATGCCCACGGCGCGCCAGTGCAGCGTGCGCGAACTGCGGTTGAAGATGTGCAGGCGCACCTGCTTAACTGAGCTGTCAGTGTCGACGCACCAGGTCACGGTGACTTCAACGTCGCCGCGGCGGTGGCGAATGCTGCTGCTGCCCTGGCCATGCGTGACTTGGTAGCTGGCGGCATCAGTGCTGCCTTCGGCAGTCGCACCCCAAGCCGAAGGTGTCACGCTCCAGGTCTGCCGGCTGCGGCGGTCTTGCAGCAGCCACCATTCGGCGGGGGGGTCGGCCACGGGGTCGTTGGACCAGGCGGTGAGCTGGTTCAGGCGGCTGTTGCGGGCCCAGGTGTAGCCGCCGCCGGACTCTGACAGCTGCGTGCCAAAGCCGCTGTTGGCCATCACGTTGACCCAGGGCCGCTGTGGCCGCACGGCGCTGCCCACCTCGAAGCTGAATTCGCCCGTCAGCGGCACAAAGGCGCCAATGGGCGGCGGCAGCAGCGCGCTGCTGGCCACGGCGGCCAGCGCGACTGCCGCCGTTGAAGTGTCGTGGCGCAACTCAAAGGCCTCTTCATGCAACTCGCACCACTCCTGCACATGGTGCGGCAATGGCCGGCCGTCGGCGCGCAAGCGCACGCACGCCAGGCACTGCAAGGTGCTCAGCTCGTCGGCCGACAACTCATCGGCGCGCAGCACATGCAGCCCCGTGGTGGACGGGCCGTGCTGGTTGGCCTGTGCACGGTCGACGCCACCATCCACCCCGTGGCGCTCGCGCAGCGCGGCGATCTCGCGTTGCAGGGCCATCTGGTATGACGCCGCCTCGGCATTCACCACCACCAAGTCGCAGGCCACACCGCCCCAGGCCCACAGGCGCAGCGCCTGGGCCAGCGAGCGCAGCAGGCCCAGGCCCTGCGTGACACCCGCAGACACCAGGATGATCGGCCGGTCACCCGAGATGCCCAAGCGCCACAGCAGGCGCCGGTCGCACAGGCCGGGCGCGCCGTCGGCCAGCGCAGCGCTCTGTGGCCGCGTCAGGCTGTGCACCAGCGCCGTGGTCAGGCTTTGCATGGCGGCGAAGTTTTCGGCGCTGATGCGCAGCGTGCGCAGTCGGATGCCGCTCAGCGTGGCCGACATCAGCGACGCGCGCTGCACGTGGCTGGGCTGGCGGTACTTGTCGATCACCGCGCGCAGGGTCTCGCCGTTGTCCGAGGCCGCAGTGGCGAAGGTCAGCTCGGCCTTGGCTTGCGGCGCGATGCGCAGCCGCACCGACAGCGCGCAGACCGGGTCCAGGCCGGTGTCGAGCACCGTGCTGCCATCGGCATCTGCGGTGTCGGGCGGCACGTCGAAGCTGGCCAGGGGCTGGCTCGGCGCGCGGTTGCGGCCCAGCCAGCGCTGGCGGTCGGTCTGCACGCGCACGCTGGTCACCTGGGCGTCGCTGTTGGCCAGGAAATGCGCCGCTTGCAGGCCCTGCTCGGTGGCCAGGCGCGGCTTGCGTTCGAACAGCAGCGCCTGGTGCGCGCCCAGCCAGCGCGCGCGCACAAACAAGTTGCCAAAGGCCGGGTGGGCTTCGTCGGCGCG
>JANNEX010000277.1:0-1802 GCA_031379155.1 Rubrivivax sp. | reverse complement strand
GCACGGTGGCCCACTTGCGTGACCTGCTGCTGGCCCTGGGTGGCCGCCACGCCGAAGTGCTGGCCCGTGGCCGTGCTGTGCGCTGCGCGCTGAACCAGAGCTTGTGTGACGAATCGGCGGTCTTGAACGAGGGCGCCGAAGTCGCCTTCTTTCCCCCCGTCACAGGCGGCTGAAAAACATGGCCCGCGTCTCCATCCAGACCCAGGACTTCGACCTAACCGCCGAAGTGAATGCCCTGCGTGCTGCTGATGGCGGTGTTGGCGCCGTGGCCACTTTCACGGGCACCGTGCGCGACCGCAGCGTCGATGGTCCCACCGTCAGCGCCATGGAACTTGAACACTACCCCGGCATGACCGAGGCCGCGATCGAAGCCATGATCGACCAGGCCCTTGTGCGTTTTGACATCCGCGGCGCGCGTGTCGTGCACCGCGTGGGTGTGTTGCAGCCGCTGGAGCAGATCGTGCTTGTGGCAGTCACCTCGGCGCACCGGGGCCAGGCTTTCCAGGCCTGCGAATTCCTCATGGACTACCTCAAGACCCAAGCGCCGTTCTGGAAAAAAGAGACCACGCCGCAAGGTGCGCACTGGGTCGACGCGCGTGTGGCGGATGACGCCGCCTTGGCGCGCTGGGGCATCACCGCCCATAACGCGGCCTAGCCTGACGCATGGACGCGCGTCACCTTCGCAACGCGCTGGGTCGCTTCACCACCGGCGTCACCATCGTCACCTGCTGCGACGCGCAAGGTGGCTATGTGGGCCTGACCGCCAATTCATTCAATTCACTCTCGCTCGACCCGCCGCTGGTGCTGTGGTCTTTGCGCCTGGCCAGCCCGGCGCTGGCCGCCTTTGAAGTGGCGCCACGTTTTGCCATCAATGTGCTGGCCGAAGCCCAGGTCGAGCTGGCGCGGCGCTTTGCGGCGCGTGGTGAAGACCGCTTCGCCGAAGGGGGCTGGGCGCTGGGTGAACATGGTGCGCCCGTGCTGGCCGGCTGCGCCGCGGTAATCGAGTGCCAGGCGCTGTCGCAACAAACCACCGGTGACCATCGCCTCTTCATCGGCGAAGCGCTGGCGTGCAGCGAATCGGCCCTGCCGCCGCTGGTCTTCCAGGCCGGCCACTATCGCCTATTGGGTGAGGTGTTGTGATGCTGGAAGGCAAGTGGATTGACATGTTTGTGCAGGTCTTCAGCCTGTGCGGCGTGAAGGCCGGCGACGCCTGCGCCGTGCTGTCCGAAAATCAGACCCGCCATGAGTTGCCAGCGCTGTCCGAACTGGCCTTGTTGCGTTTGGGCGCGCGGCCTTTTCATATCGTTTTGCCAGGCAAACCGCTGACCGCGCCCGTGCCCGTGCGCAGCACAGGCGCCTCCGACGCCATCGGCCAACTCAGCCCTGTGGTCAGTGCCTTGGCGGGCAGTGTCTTTGTCGCCGACTGCACCGTCGAAGGCTTGCAGCACGCCGCCGAGCTAGCGGCCATCTTGAGCGGTGGCGCGCGTGTGCTGGCCATCAGCCACGAACACCCGGAAATCCTGGAACGCTGCCTGCCACGCGCCGAAGACGAAACCCCAGTGCGTGACGCCATGCGCCGGCTCAAGGCCGCCAAGCAGATGCAGGTGCTGTCGGCGGCGGGGACCGATTTGCGCATCAGCTTGCCTGGCGCGCGCATCGGCGGTGTCTGGGGCTTCACCGCCAAGCCCGGCACGCTCAGCCACTGGCCGGGTGGCCTGGTGCTGGCCTTCCCGGCAGTTGGCAGCGTGAATGGCAGGCTGGTGCTGGACAAGGGCGATGTCAACCTGACCTTCAAGCGCTAC
>JANNEX010000265.1:0-4207 GCA_031379155.1 Rubrivivax sp. | reverse complement strand
TTTCTCCTCAAACCCTAAGAATTTTGTGTGGGCCGTTCAGGTGGCAACGCCGCTGGAAACCACCCAGCGCACGAGCATGACCACGGCAAGCACGAACAAAGCGGCACCGGCAATGCCGGCGATGACCACATGCACTGGGTTGAGCTTTTGCACGTCTTGTGCAGAGCCCGCCGCGCGGCGAATGCCAAAAAACGACCAGGCCACGGCGCGCATGGTTTGCAGCGGCGAGGCCGGACGATCGGTGCTGCGCGGCGCGTTCATGCGGGGGCTCCTGCCGCAGCTGCCAGCCCGCCTTTGGGCGCTGCGGGCACCTTGCCGCCGACTTCAAAGAAGGTGTAGGACAAGGTCACTGTGGTCACGTCTTTGGGCAGCTTGGCGTCGACACGAAAGGTCACCGGCCAGGTCTTGCTTTCGCCAGGCGCCAGTGTCCATTCTTTGAAGCAGAAGCATTCGATCTTGTTGAAGTGCGCACCGGCCACCATGGGCGCGTAGCTGGGAATGGCCTGGGCCACCATGGTGCGGTTTTGGCGGTTGCGAAACTCGTACATCACGGTGGTCAGCTCGCCCGGGTGCACCTGCACGGCGTTTTGCGCCGGCTTGAAATCCCAGGGGCCGCGCGCGTTGGCATCAAATTCGACGGTGACGCTGCGTGTCAGGTCAACTTGCGTGTTAGGTGCCTGGCTGATGCCCAGCCAGTTGCCGCTGGCAATGCGCTGGTCTGACAGGCTCAGCACGTTGATGCCCAGCGCCGCGCAGATGGCGCGGTACATGGGCACCAGCGCATAGCCAAAGCCGAACATCAGCGCCACCACCACCAGCAGCTTGCCCAGCATGCGGCGGTTGTCGGCCAAGGCGCGCGAGAGTGGCAGCATGGCTTCTAGCGCCCGCCCAGCCACATCATCTTGACGACAAAGCCCAGCGCAAAGATGGCCGCCACCGACGCCAATATCAGCGCCAGCTTCAGGTTGGCTTTGCGTTGTTGTTCGCTGAGTGGCATGCGCTGACTTCCAAAGTTAGACGTTCAGCCGTTTAGCCAATGACGCGCGTGGCGTTGGCGTTGAGCTTGGGCGGGTTCTCGAAGGTGTGCCACGGTGCCGGCGAAGGCAGTTCCCACTCCAGCCCTTCAGCGGCTTCCCAGGGGCGCTGCGGCGCCGGCTCACCCTTGCCACGCATCACCGGGATGACGACAAAGAGGAAGAAGTAGACCTGCATCAGGCCAAAGCCAAAGGCGCCAATGGTGGCCAGGGCATTGAAGTCGGCAAACTGCATCGGGTAGTCGGCATAACGCCGTGGCATGCCGGCCAGACCCAGGAAGTGCATGGGGAAGAAGGTGACGTTGAAGAAGATCAACGAACCCCAGAAGTGGATCTTGCCGCGTGTTTCGTTGTACATCACGCCGCACCACTTGGGGCTCCAGTAATAGAAGCCGGCGAACAAGCCGTACAGCGAACCGGCCACCAGCACGTAGTGAAAGTGCGCCACCACGTAGTAGGTGTCTTGCAGCTGAATGTCGATGGGCGCCATGGCCAGGATGAGGCCGGTGAAGCCGCCCATCGTGAAGACGAAGAGGAAGCCCACCGCAAAGAGCATCGGCGTCTCGAAGGTCATCGAACCTTGCCACATGGTGGCCAGCCAGTTGAAGATCTTCACGCCGGTGGGCACGGCAATCAACATCGTGGCGTACATGAAGAACAACTGGCCCGTCACCGGCATGCCGGTGGTGTACATGTGGTGGGCCCAGACGATGAAGCTCAGGATGGCGATCGACGAGGTGGCGTAGACCATGCTCGTGTAGCCAAACAGCGGCTTGCGCGCGAAGGTGGGGATGATGGCGCTGACGATGCCAAAGGCCGGCAAGATCATGATGTAGACCTCGGGGTGGCCGAAGAACCAGAAGATGTGCTGGTACATCACCGGGTCGCCGCCGCCAGCGGGGTTGAAAAAGCTGGTGCCGAAGTGGCGGTCAGTCAGCGTCATGGTGATGGCACCGGCCAGCACCGGCATCACGGCAATCAGCAAGTAGGCGGTGATGAGCCAGGTCCAGCTGAACAGCGGCATCTTCATCAGCGTCATGCCGGGTGCGCGCATGTTCAAGATGGTGACGATGATGTTGATGCTGCCCATGATCGAGCTGGCACCCAGGATGTGCATGGCAAAGATGCCGGCGTCCATGCTGGGGCCCATTTGCAAGGTCAGCGGTGCGTACAGCGTCCAGCCCGCAGCGGGTGCGCCGCCGGGCATGAAGAAAGAACCCACCAGCATGGCGCCAGCCGGAATCAGCAACCAGAAGCTGAGGTTGTTCATGCGCGCAAAGGCCATGTCGGCAGCGCCAATTTGCAGCGGCACCATCCAGTTCGCAAAGCCCACAAAGGCCGGCATGATGGCGCCGAAGACCATGATCAGGCCGTGCATGGTGGTGAACTGGTTGAACAGCTCGGGGTTGAAGAACTGCAAACCGGGCTGGAACAACTCAGCGCGTATGCACAGCGCCAAGACGCCGCCAATCATCAGCATGGTGAAGCTGAACAACAGGTACATCGTGCCGATGTCTTTGTGGTTGGTGGCGTAGACCCAGCGGCGCCAGCCGTGTGGCGCACCGTGGTGTTCATCGTGGCTGTGATCGTGGCCGTGGCCGTGGGGGTCAAGCACTGCGCTCATGAATGTTCCTTGTTCCTTGGCTTGGCTGGCGCTTACTTGCGCGCGGCAACGATCTCGGCAGGCTGCACCAGCTTGCCGGTTTTGTTGCTCCACGAATTTTTGGTGTAGGTGATGACGGCTGCCAGTTCGGTGTCAGACAGCGCCTTCCACGACGGCATGGCGCCGTTGGCCGCGCCCTTGAGCAGGATGCCGATTTGCGCCGCCGGGTCGGTCAACACAATGGCGCTGCCGTCCAGCGGCTTGATGGGGCCGGCGCCCTTGCCGTCAGGCCGGTGGCAGGCGGCACAGTTGGCGCTGTAGACCTTTTCGCCACGCGCCACCAACTCTTCGAGCTTCCAATCTTTGCTGGGGTCGTCGGCGAGTGCGGCCATGGCCTTTTTCTTGCCATCGACCCAGCTTGCGTAGTCAGCCTGGCTGACCACCTTCACGTGGATGGGCATGTAGGCGTGTTCCTTGCCGCACAGCTCAGCACACTGGCCATAGAAGTCGCCGGTCTTTTCAGCGCGGAACCAGGTGTCGCGCACAAAGCCGGGAATGGCGTCTTGTTTGACGCCCAGGCTGGGCACCATCCAGGCGTGGATGACGTCGTTGGCGGTGATCACCATGCGCACCTTCTTGTTCACCGGCACCACCAGCGGCTGGTCGACCTTGAGCAGGTAGTCGTCGCCCGCAGGCTTGCCACTGTCGGACATGATGCGGTGCGAGACGTCCAGGGTTTGCAGGAAGTTGATGCCTTCGCCTTCACCCTTCAAGTAGTCGTAGCCCCACTTCCACTGGTAGCCGGTGGCCTTGATGGTCAGGTCGGCGTTGCTGGTGTCCTTCATGGCCACCACGGTGTGTGTGGCCGCCGCACCCATGCCGATGACGATGATGAAAGGCACCACCGTCCAGGCAATTTCCACGGCCACACTTTCGTGGAAGTTGGCGGCCTTGTAGCCGCGCGACTTGCGGTGCATGAAGATGGAATAAAACATGACGCCGAAGACGGCGAGGAAGATCACCGTGCAGACCACCAGCATCCAGTTGTGCAGCAACACCTGTTGCTCGCCGATCTTGGTCATCGGCGCGTGCAGGTCGAGCTGATTGACCTTGGGGCCACCGGGCAGGTCGTTCACGGCCCAGGCAAGGCTGGTGCCCAGCATCAAGCTCGCCGTCAGGCCAAGCTGGCTCAGCATCAACAGGCCACGCTGCCACAGGGATGTTTTGGTCTTCATCGTCTTTGCTTCAGTTCGCATCATTCTCAGGCTCTTGACGGGCAGGGGCCGGGCTTGCGGCTTGGCGCAATGCCTGGCGAATTTCTTGCGCAAACGCGCCGCGCAATTCAGGGCGCACAAAGCGGCCCACGCAGACACTGCGGCCACGGCCGCGCAACTGCACCAATGATCCTTGGCCGGCCAGTGGCTCTACCGCCAGCCAGTCGGTGCTGAGTTGGGTGTGCAGCAAGCGGCTGGCCACCCACTGCTCGACGCGCAGTGAAGTGCCCATCAAGGTGATGGTTTCGCGGTCGCCCGCGTGGCGTGCAAACACCAAAAGGGCCAAGCCCAGCGCC
>JANNEX010000255.1:0-7361 GCA_031379155.1 Rubrivivax sp. | reverse complement strand
ATGCAGAAGCGGCTGAAGATTTCGCCCAACAGGTCTTCGTTGCTGAACTCGCCCGTGATTTCGCCCAGCGCGCGGTGGGCCAGGCGCAGCTCTTCGGCCAGCAGGTCCAGCGCGGCGTCGTGCAACGCCGCGTGCTGCTGCGCTTGCTGCAAGTGCTGTTGCGTGCGGCGCAAGGCATCGACGTGGCGCGCGCGGGCGATGAACAGGCCTTCAGGTGCGGCCTGCCAGCCGGCTTGTTGCAGCAAGGCCTGGCGCAGTGCGTCCAGCCCTTGGCCGGTGCGGGCGGACAGGGTCAGGCCGCCTTGGGGCAAGTCATCGAGCAGGTCCTTTGGCGACACCAGGTCGGCCTTGTTAAAGACGTGCAGCACGCTCACTTCGCTGGGTAGCTGGGCGCTTAGTCGGGCAGTTACGGCGGCTTCACCTGCGTCGTAATCAGGCTCGCCCACACGGGTCATGTCATGCAAGAAGACCACGGCGTCGGCGCTGCTGATGGCCTCCCAGCTGCGCCCCATGCCTATGCGCTCGACTTCGTCGGCGGCTTCGCTGTCGTGGCGCAGGCCGGCGGTGTCGGTGATGTGCAGCGGCACGCCTTCGATCTGGATCGTTTCGGCGACACGGTCGCGTGTCGTGCCGGGGATGGGCGTGACGATGGCCAGCTCTGCCCCGGCCAGCGCATTGAGCAGCGAACTCTTGCCCACGTTGGGCTGGCCAGCCAGCACGACACGCAGGCCTTCGCGCAGCAAGGCGCCTTGTTTGGCGCGCGCCAGTGCCGCCGCAACGCTGGCCGCGATGGCGTCCAGGCGCTCACGCGCGCGGGCTTTTTCGAGGAAGTCGATTTCTTCTTCGGGGAAGTCCAGCGTCGCTTCGACCAGCATGCGCAAGTCGATGATGCGCTGCGCCAGTTGCTGCACTTCGGTTGAAAACGCGCCCGAGAGTGAACGTGCAGCCGAGCGTGCCGCCGCTTCGGTGCTGGCGTCGATGAGGTCGGCCACGGCCTCGGCCTGCGCCAGGTCCAGCTTGTCGTTGAGAAAGGCGCGTTCAGTAAATTCGCCCGGATGCGCCAGACGCAAGCCGGGCATGGCTTGCAGGCAGCGCGCCAGCAGCAGTTGCAGCAGCACAGGGCCGCCATGGGCTTGCAGCTCAAGCACCTCTTCGCCGGTGTAGCTGTTTGGCGCCGGGAAGTGCAGCGCCAGGCCACGGTCCAGCGCTTGACCGTCGGCGCCGAAAAAGGGCAGCAGCGTGGCCTGGCGCGGCGCCAGCGTGCGTCCGCACAGAGCCTGGATCAGCGTGGAAAGGTCGCGCCCCGACGCGCGCACGATGCCCACTGCGCCACGCCCGGGGGCCGAGGCGATGGCAACGATGGGGTCAAGGTGGTGGCCGGGCAAGTTGCCGTGGGCCGGTGTGGCAACGCGCATGTTTTTCTGATTCTGGCGCGCTTGCCAAGACTTTGGCTTGGTTGGCGCGGGTGGAGCGGCGCGCAGCGTTTGCTGGCCGCGCGCCGTGGTCTCCTGAGCCAGCTCTGTTCAAGCCGGGTCGCCCGCATGTCTGCATGTTCGGCCGCGCGGGGCCACTTCTCAACCCCTGTTCGGGGGACGACCCCCACAGGTGTGTGCGGTCTTCACGGCACGGACCCCAGCGTCGCTATTTGCCCAGCACACCCAACTTTTTGTTGATGAACCACTGCTGCGCAATGGACAAGATGTTGTTGGTCAACCAGTACAGCACCAGGCCGGCCGGGAAGAAGAAAAACATGATGCCAAAGGCCAGCGGCATGAACCACATCAGCTTGGCCTGCATGGGGTCGGTGGGCGTGGGGTTGAGCCAGACCTGGAACAGCGACGACGCGGTCATCAACACGGGCAGGATGAACCACGGGTCTTTGGCCGCCAGGTCGGTGATCCAGCCTATCCAGGGCGCGTTGCGCATCTCCACGCTGGCCAGCAGCACCCAGTACAGGGCGATGAAAAACGGCATCTGCACAAAGATGGGCAAACAGCCGCCCAGCGGGTTGACCTTTTCTTCTTTGTAGATGCGCATCATGGCGGCCTGCATTTCTTGCGGCTTGTCCTTGAAGCGCTCTTTCAAGTCATTCACCTTGGGCGCCACGGCCTTCATCTTGGCCATGCTTTGGTAGGCGTGGGCGTTGAGCCAGTAAAAGGCAATCTTGAGCAGCACCACCAGCGCCACGATGGCCCAGCCCCAGTTGCCCAGCATGCCGTACAGCGTGGTCAGCAGCCAAAACAGCGGCTTGCTCAGCACCGTCAGCCAGCCGTAGTCCTTCACCAATTCCAGCCCCGGCGCCAGCGCGGCCAGTTTGTGTTCTTCCTGCGGGCCGGCAAACAAGATGGATTCGTGGCTCTTGGTGCTGCCTGCCGCCACTTCGCCCAGCGGCAAGACCATGGCAATGGTGTAGTGGTTGTCGGCCACCTTGGTGCTGCGGAATTCGCGCGGCCCTGCGGTGTTGACCAGCCAGGCCGAGGCGAAGTAGTGCTGCACCATGGCCACCCAGCCGCTGTCGCCGGCCTTTTCATGGCCGCCGTTTCCTTTGGCGATGTCCTTGAATTCGACCTTCTGAAACTTCTTGGCTTCGGTGTAGACGGCCGGGCCGGTGAAGGTGAAATAAAAGCTCGACTCGCCTTCGGGCGGGTTGCCGTCGCGCGCCAGTTGCAGGTAGAGCTGCGGCGTCAAGGTGCTGCTGCCCTGGTTGATGACTTCGTGCTTGACGGCCAGCGTGTACTCGCCGCGGCGCAGCGTGTAGGTCTTGGCCAGCTTGACGCCGTCCACGGCGGGCGCCTCAAAGCGCAGCGTCAACTCGTTGGCGCCGGCGGCCAGCGCGCGTACGCCCGGCGACACGCTCATCAGCGTGAAGTGGGTCGGCAAGCCAATGCCGGGTTGCGTCGTGATGAGCCCGGTCTGCGCGGCATACAAGCGCTTGGTGCTTTCTTCCATCAGCACGACGTTGCGCGTGGGGTCTACGGCATCGCGCAGGGTCAGGAATTCCAGCCGCACGAGCGAGCCGCCTCGGCTGTCAAAGGTGGCCTTGACGAGGTCGGTGGTGAGCGTGACCTGCTCACTCTGTGCGACTGGCGCGGACGCCGAAGGCAAGGCTGCCGTGGCATTCACCGCTGCACCGGCGGGGCCGGGCACGGCGGCAGGCGTTGGCACAGCGGCCGAGGCCGGCGGCGCGCTGCCCGGACCGGCGGCCGTGGCGGCTGGCCGTGCGCCCCCGCCAAAGATAGACGGCTGCCCGGTGTGTTTGTTCCAGGCGTCCCAGATCATGACCAGGGACATCGTGAAAACCACCCACAGCAGGGTGCGGCGCATATCGTTCATGGCTTATTTCCGGATCAAAGGGTGTGGCAGCTCACCCTGCGTGTTTGCAGGTTGGGCCGGCCTGGCTGGCAGGGCACATAGCCGGCTGAACAGGCCGCTGGCCGGGTTCAGAAAGGTGTGGGGCACGGGGTCGCAACCGCCGGCGCAATAGGGGTGGCAGCGCATCAGCCGCGCGCTGGTGAGCAGGCTGCCTTTGGCCGCGCCGTGCTGCTGCAAGGCTTGCAACGCATAGGCCGAGCAACTTGGCTCAAAGCGGCACGCGCTGCCCAGCCAGGCCTTAAACAGCAGCCGATAGGCCCGCACCAGGCCCATCAAGGTGCGCTGTGGCAGACGTTGAAAGTTGCCAAACATGGCTCAGGCCAACTGCCTCAAAAGCCCGTCCAGCTCGGCCCTGGCCGCCTGGGCCAGGGCCAACGAGCGCGCTGAAACAAATTCGGTGGCCGAAAAACCGGCGCGCAAACGCACCAGCCACAAGCCAAGCGGCAGTTGCTCTGCGTGGCGCTCAAGACTGGCGCGGATTTGGCGTTTGAGCAGGCTGCGCGTGACCGCGCGGCGCGCATGCCGCTTGGGCACCACACAGCCCATCCAGCGGCCGGCAGGCAAGTCATCCACAGGCTGTGGGTGAGTCAGTGCAGGGCCTGTGGATAACTCTGCGCCCAAGGGCCCCGGCGATGCTGAGCGCGCAGCCTGCGGCACACCACTGACGTGATGAAGCGCGAAGTGAGCACTCCGCAGCCGAGAGCGTGTGGCCAACAGGCGCTCGAAATCGGCCTTGTGCACAAGGCGTCCGAGCATGGTGGTTCAGGTGGGTGGCAGAGGGTCAGCGAAAGGGTCAGCAAGCGGGCGCGGGTGCCCGCCGCCGGCCTTAGACGGCCAGGCGCTTGCGGCCCTTGGCACGCCGAGCGTTGAGCACGGCACGGCCGCCGCGCGTTTTCATGCGCACGAGGAAGCCATGCGTGCGGGCACGGCGGATCTTGGAAGGTTGGTAGGTGCGCTTCATGGCTGGCCTGTCAGCGTTGTGGCCGCAAAGGCCGGGCTAGGGGAATGCTAGAGGGTGCTAGTCAATGATCGGCTCAGGGTTGCGCAGCGCACAACTTTGAATCCGGGAAACCCACGATTACAGCAAAAATCGCCTTTGCGGTCAAACACTTGCACCACAAGACGCCACATCCCACGGGGCTTGACGCTGGGCCCGTTTGTGTGGATAACTGCGGTCCGCCGATAGCGAGGGACGCAAGATTCGGCGGCTCCTACAAGAAGATGTCCACAATGAGTCAAGACTTGTGGCAGCAGTGCTGTGAACGCCTGGCTGCCGAATTGCCCGAACAACAGTTCAACACCTGGATACGGCCGCTGGCGGCCACGGTGATGCCCGCCAATGCCCCAGGCCACCCGCCTGCGCCGGGTGCAGCGGGTGCGCCTGTGGCGCCCAGCGCGGCTGCACCCACTGGCTTGAGCGTGGTGGTGCGTGTGCCCAACCGCTTCAAGTTGGACTGGATCCGGGCGCAATACGCCGGCCGCATCGAAGCCGCGCTCAGCGAACTGGCGGGTGTGCCGGTGCGCCTGGACCTGTCGGTCACGCCCAGCAAAGTGGATGCACCAGCCATGGCGCTGCGCCGCAGCAGCCCTGTGGCTGCGGCAGCCGTGGCACTGGAAAGCCTGGGCGCGCTGGATGGGCGGGGCCAAGCTGAGGGCGGCCCAACCCTTGGCTCGGCCTTGGCCAAATCCCAGCCCCGCGCACCGGCCGCCACCTCGCACCGGCTGAACACCGCGCTGACCTTTGACAGCCTGGTGCCAGGCCGCGCCAACCAGATGGCGCGCACGGCGGCCTTGCACGTGGCCGGGGCGCCGGGCGCCATGTACAACCCCTTGTTCATCTACGGCGGTGTCGGCCTGGGCAAGACCCACCTCGTGCACGCCGTGGGCAATGCGCTGCTGCACGACAAGCCCCAGGCGCGCGTGCTGTATCTGCACGCCGAGCAATTCATCAGCGACGTCGTCAAGAACTACCAGCGCAAGACCTTTGATGAACTCAAGGCCAAGTACCACAGCCTGGATTTGCTGCTCATTGACGACGTGCAGTTCTTCGCCGGCAAGGACCGCACGCAAGAAGAGTTCTTCAACGCTTTTGAAGCGCTGCTGACCAAAAAGGCCCACATCATCATGACCAGCGACACCTACCCCAAGGGGCTGGTGGACATTGATGAACGCCTGACCAGCCGCTTTGACGCCGGCCTGACCGTGGCCATCGAGCCGCCCGAACTGGAAATGCGCGTCGCCATCCTGCAGCGCAAGGCGCTGGCCGAAGGCAGCGAAATGCCCGAGGACGTGGCCTTCTTCATTGCCAAGAACGTGCGAGCCAACGTGCGCGAGCTGGAAGGCGCGCTGCGCAAAGTGCTGGCCTACAGCCGCTTCAGCCACAAGGACATCAACATCGGCTTGGCGCGTGAGGCGCTCAAAGACCTGCTGAGCATCCAGAACCGCCAGATTGGCGTCGAGAACATCCAAAAGACGGTGGCCGATTTCTACAAAATCAAGGTCGCCGACATGTACAGCAAAAAGCGCCCGGCCAGCATCGCGCGGCCGCGCCAGATCGCCATGTACCTGGCCAAGGACATGACCAAGAAGAGCCTGCCCGAAATTGGCGAGCTTTTTGGCGGCCGTGACCACACCACGGTACTGCACGCCGTGCGCAAGATTGGCGCCGAGCGCAGCATCAACCCCGAACTCAACCAGCAACTGCACGTCCTGGAGCAAACCCTGAAAGGCTGACCCGGGCCCGGCGGCGGCCAAACCCTGTGGACAGAACTGGCACAAGCCGCACCTTGTCCACAGCCATCGTCCCAACCCGGTTTTTGTCCCCATTCCAGCGACACCCGCAAGTCGGTCCAGCGCACAGGGTTGGCAGCCTCCTAAACTGTTGTGGGAAAAGGCGAAAATAGGCTTGTCCCCAGATTCGGTGCTGCTCTACTAGCTACCACTACATCTATAAAGAGGAAGAGACATGATCGTTCTCAAAGCGGCTCAGGCCAACGTACTGGAAGCCTTGCAAGCCGTGGCCGGCATCGTCGAGCGCCGCCATACCCTGCCCATCCTGGCCAATGTGCTGATGCGCAAGAACGGCAACTCACTGGAGTTCACCACCAGCGACCTGGAAATCCAGGTCCGCACCACCGCCGAGTTAGGTGGTGACGCCGGCACCCTGAGCACCACCGTCGGTGCACGCAAGCTCATCGATATTCTCAAAAGCCTGCCTAACGACCAAGTGGTGACGCTGAGCAGCGCCGCCAACAAGCTCACCTTGCAAGGCGGAAAAAGCCGCTTCACCTTGCAGACACTACCGGCCGACGACTTTCCGCTGGTCAATGAAAGTGTTGATTTCGGGCCCACTTTTTCGGTGCCGCAAAAGACCCTGCGCGAGCTCATCAACCAAGTGCACTTTGCGATGGCGGTGCACGACATTCGCTACTACCTCAACGGCATCCTCTTCATTGCCGAAGGCAAAGTGTTGACCCTGGTGGCCACCGACGGCCACCGCCTGGCGCTGGCGCAGTCCACGCTGGCCGCTGATGTGCCCAGCAAACAAGAAGTCATCCTGCCCCGCAAAACTGTGCTCGAGCTACAGCGTCTGCTGAGGGACGAAGACACGGCCATCGATATGCGCTTCGCCAACAACCAGGCCAAGTTCAATTTTTCGGGCATGGAATTCGTCACCAAACTGGTCGAAGGCAAGTTCCCAGACTACAACCGTGTCATCCCCAAAAACCACAAAAACTCTGTCGTGCTAGGCCGTGCACCGCTGCTGGCGAGCCTGCAACGCGCAGCCATCCTGACGAGTGAAAAGTTCAAGGGCGTGCGTGTCAACATCGAACCCGGCTTGCTGCGCATTGCGTCGAGCAACGCCGAACAGGAAGAGGCCAAGGAAGAGCTGGAGATTGACTACAACGGCGATGCCATCGAGATCGGCTTCAACGTCACCTACCTCATCGATATCCTGGCCAACAACGCGCACGACATGGTCAAGCTCG
>JANNEX010000326.1:0-3818 GCA_031379155.1 Rubrivivax sp. | reverse complement strand
CGTCGCTGAGCGCAGCATCTTCTTCCAGAAACTGGACCTGCTTTTCAACGTTGCCACCCAGCACGATGTCGGTTCCACGGCCGGCCATGTTGGTGGCAATGGTGATGACGCTGGGCCGCCCGGCCTGGGCCACGATCTCGGCTTCTTTGGCGTGCTGCTTGGCGTTGAGCACCTGGTGCGGCAGCTTGGCTTTTTTCAGCAGCTCTGAGATCAGCTCGGAATTTTCGATGCTGGTGGTGCCCACCAGCACGGGCTGGCCACGCTCGTGGCAGTCGCGGATGTCATTCGTGACCGCGTCGTACTTCTCTTTCGTGGTCTTGTAGATGAGGTCGTTGTCGTCTTTGCGTATGGTCGGCTTGTTGGGCGGAATGACCACCGTTTCCAGGCCGTAGATTTCCTGGAACTCATAGGCTTCGGTGTCTGCCGTGCCGGTCATGCCGCTGAGCTTGCCGTACATGCGAAAGTAGTTCTGGAAGGTGACCGAAGCGAGCGTCTGGTTTTCGCTTTGAATGGCCACGCCTTCTTTGGCTTCCACGGCCTGGTGCAGGCCGTCGCTCCAGCGCCGGCCGGTCATCAGGCGGCCGGTGAATTCGTCAACGATGATGACTTCACCGTCTTGCACCACGTAATGCTGGTCGCGGTTGTACAGGCGGTGCGCGCGCAGTGCCGCGTAAACGTGGTGCATGAGCGCGATGTTGCTGGGGTCGTACAGGCTGGCCCCTTCGGCCAGCAAGCCCGCTTGGGTGAGCATGGCTTCGGCACTTTCGTGGCCGGCTTCGGTCAGGTAGACCTGATGCGTTTTTTCGTCCACTGTGAAGTCACCGGCTTCGATGACACCTTCACCGGTGCGCACGTCTTCTTCGCCAATTTGCTTCTTCAGCGCCGGCACGATGGCGTTGATGCGCACGTACATCTCGGTGTGGTCTTCGGCCTGGCCGCTGATGATGAGCGGCGTGCGCGCTTCGTCGATGAGGATCGAGTCCACCTCGTCGACGATGGCGTAGTTCAGGCCGCGCGCGACGCGGTCTTTCACGTCCTGCACCATGTTGTCGCGCAGGTAGTCAAAACCAAATTCGTTGTTGGTGCCGTAGGTCACGTCGGCGGCAAACGCCACCTGCTTTTCTTCGCGGTCCATGCCGGGCACGTTGACGCCCACGGTGAGGCCCAAAAAGCCGTACAGGCGGCCCATCCATTCGGCGTCGCGGCGCGCCAGGTAGTCGTTGACCGTGACCACATGCACGCCCTTGCCGGCCAGCGCGTTCAAGTAGACCGGCAGCGTGGCCATCAGCGTCTTGCCTTCGCCGGTGCGCATCTCGGCAATCTTGCCTTGGTGCAAGGCGATGCCACCTTTCAACTGCACGTCAAAGTGACGCATCTTCAGTGTGCGCTTGCCACCTTCACGCACCACAGCAAAGGCTTCGGGCAACAAGTCGTCGAGCGTGGCGCCGTCTTTGATGCGCTGGCGGAACTCTTCGGTCTTGGCGCGCAGTTCGGTGTCACTGAGTTTTTCAAACTGTGGCTCAAGCGCGTTGACTTGCTCCACGGTGCGCCGGTAGGTCTTCAGAAGGCGCTCATTGCGGCTGCCGAAAATCTGGGTCAGGATCTTGGGGAACATGCGGCGTCTGGGGTGAGTGGATGATGAAGCTGCAGCACAGGCTGGCAAGCCTGTGCGGCAGGAAGAACTGGGGGCGGTCGGGGCCTGTTGCAAGAGCGGCAAACTCTCCGTGCAAGGCGGCCGCGCAAATGTGGGCGGCAACAGCGGCAAAAACCGGTCGAGTTTAGCATCGGCGCCCTGCTTCAAACGCCCTTCAATCACCCCAGAGGGAGGCGTGCGGCCAAGCTTAACTTTCATGATCCGGGGCAGCGCCACGGATCATGAAAGAGTTCCACATTAACGCCGCTGCCGCACGGCCGCCTGTTCGGCCCGCGTCTGCGCCGCTGCCAGGAAGCGCGCCGGGTCTTGCGGCACCCCTTGCACCAGCACTTCAAAGTGCAGGTGCGCGCCAGTTGAACGGCCGGTGTTGCCCACCTTGGCCACGAGCTGACCGCGTTTGACCAAGGCACCGACGCTGACTTCGATGCTGGCGCAGTGGGCGTAGCGCGTGACCAGGCCATTGCCGTGGTCTATTTCCAGCACGTTGCCGAAGCCTGGATGCCATTCGTTGGTGACCACCAAACCACCCGCAGCGGCAGTAATCAGGGTGCCAATTTCGGCCGGAAAATCCAGCCCGCTGTGCAATGCGGCGCGGCCGTTGATGGGGTCGGCGCGAAAGCCAAAGCCCGAGCCCACCGGCCCATCCACTGGCGGCGCGCTGGGCACCAGCAGGGCCGTCAACCGGCTCTCTTGCAGACGCGACTCGAAGTAGGTGAAGAGGTCGGTGTGCAGATCGGCGCTTTCGTCCAGGCTGCCCACCACCGCTTGCAATTCTTCCAGTGAAGGTTGGCTGGCCGGCAGAAAAGGCACAAAGGGCACATAGGGCCCGCCCTTGCCGCCGCCTACCGCCGTGGCGCCACCGCGCTGCAGCGGCTTGAGTTCCTCGGGCTTCATGCCCGCCAGGCCCGAGACACGTTCACCCATGACTTCGAGCTTGACCAGCTTGGCCTGCATCTCGCCCACCTTTTGCGCCATGGCGTCCAGGTTGTCGCGCA
This sequence comes from Rubrivivax sp., assembly GCA_031379155.1. Taxonomy (GTDB): domain Bacteria; phylum Pseudomonadota; class Gammaproteobacteria; order Burkholderiales; family Burkholderiaceae_C; genus Rubrivivax. Next base: position 1,169 of record JANNEX010000326.1, on the reverse strand, counting down.
TAAAACGGTCACGCTGCGCGATCTCGTCGCGCACGATCAGCTTGACGAGTGAACTGACCACCGGCCAGCCTTCACGCGCGGCCTTCAAAAACACGAAGTGGTAGATGGCGCCTGAGCTGGCCATCAGCACCAGCGCCAAGAGCAGTGCGGCCAGCAAGAGCTGCCAGCGCCGAAATTGCAGCACGCGCGTGCGCGCCATGCTGCCGTGGGTGATGATGACTTGCATCGCTAGACTCCGTTCATGGCTGCTGCCTCGCCGACCCCGCCTTACCACCTGCCACTGTCCACCGCGCTGCAACGCAGCGAAAGCCTGGCTGGCCTGATGCAGCGCCTGCGCCAGTCGCAAGCGCGCTGGGCGGCACTGGCGCCGCATCTGCCGGCCGAACTGCGCGCCGTCATCAGCGCCGGGCCGCTGGACGACACGGCCTGGGTGCTGCTGGCAGCCAATGCCGCTGCAGCGGCCAAACTGCGCCAGTGGGTGCCCGAGTTGCAAGCCCAACTGCTGGCTGTGGGTTGGGACGGCCCGCCCATCAAGATCAAGGTGGCCGCCCGCGCCTGAAGGGCGCGCGAGCGGGGTGTCTGGTGCCGGCTGTCCGAATCGAACGGACGACCTTCCGCTTACAAGGCGGGTGCTCTACCAACTAAGCTAAGCCGGCTCATCGGTATCGAATCTTCCTGCTGCGCGGCTCAATCCTGGGCCTGTGCTGCTCGCCGTGCGGGAGTACGGCTGCGCTGCTCGTCCCAGGCCAGAGCCGCTCGCGACGGAATCTTCGACACCGATGCGCAATTGTAGAAGGCCCGTTTGGACCGACTGTTACTTGATGCGCTTACTTGATTCGCTTGAGCGATGGCCGCCCACCGCTGGGTGGCTGGCTTGGGTCGGGCGTTTCGTCTGGCGGCGTCTGCGCCTCGCTGGCGTGGCCACTTTCCGACTCTGAACTGGCCAGCCGCAAGCCGCGTGGCAAAGGCGTGCCGGCGGCGGCGGATGAGGGCTGCGGCGACGCCGAGACATGGCTGTCGGTGGGCATGGGAAAAGCCATGCCCTGGCCATTTTCACGCGCGTAGATAGCCACCACGTGGTCGATGGGCACCTGGATCTCGCGCGTGATGCCACCAAAGCGCGCCCTGAACTCAATGAACTCGTTGCCCAGTTTCAAACCCGACGTGGC
>JANNEX010000192.1:0-5301 GCA_031379155.1 Rubrivivax sp. | reverse complement strand
CCCCAGGGCGCGCGCCGTGGGCAGCGCCGGCAGCGGGCTTTCGTTCAAGGCCGCCACAGCGCCTGCTCGTAGCGCCACAGGCCGTGCAGCCCCGAGGCGTGGTTGGCCGTCAGCAACAGCATCAGCGCAGCGTAGGCAAAGATGCCCACGCCCGGCACCACGCTGGCCATGCCGGCGCTGCGCACGATGGCCACCAGGCTGCCCAGCAAGAACACCTCGACCATGCTCCAGCGCGAGACCCAGCGCAGCGCGCGCATGGCCGGCAAGAACGCGGCCGACCGTTGGCCCAGCGCCAGCGGCAGCAGCACCCACAGGCGCAGCAGCACCACAGCCAGCGGGAATGCCAACGCGGTGGCGCCGGCCAGCACCGCCACCGCCTGCTGGCCGCCTTGCCAGGTGGCGATGATGGCCTCAGGCAAGGTGGCCTGAACATGCATGCCGCTCAGATCCAGCGTGACGATGTCGGCCACATTGCCGATAGCCAAGACGATGAGCGAGGCCAGCGCCAGCGCCAGTTGCGATGAAGGATTCAGTCGCTGCCCGCGCCCCAGCAACGCGGCGCAGCGCACGCAGCGAGCCTGTTGGCCTTCGATCAGGTCGGCGCGCCGGTGCACCACATCGCACTCTTCGCAAACCACCAGCGCCGGGTAGGTGGCCACGCGCGCGCCGGACGAAGCGGGCGCGTCGCGCCAGCCCAGCCGCCAGAGCAGGCGATGCACGACGAGGTTCATGGGGCTGTGCAGGTCATGGGCGTTGCCACCGATTCTGACCTGACTGGCGCCGGCCGGGCCCCAGGCGCTTGCTTGTGCCACAGCGAACCCAGCAGATCAATCTCTACCGGCCCTTGCACGGCATGCCCGCAGGCGGCCGGCTCAGGTCGCCTTGGACACGCTGATGGTGGGGAACTTGGCCGAGAAGTCTTTGGCCTTGAGCGCGATCTTCACCGCCACCTGGCGCGCGATGGCCTTGTAGGTGGCGGCGATTTCGCCATCGGGGTCACTCACCACAGTGGGCCGGCCGCTGTCAGCCTGCTCGCGGATGCCCAGGTTCAGCGGCAGGCCGCCCAGGTATTCGACGCCGTAGTCCTTGGCCATTTTCTTGCCGCCGTCGGCGCCAAAGATATGTGCTTCGTGGCCGCAGTTGGGGCAGTGGTAGACGGCCATGTTTTCGACGATGCCCAAAATCGGCACGCCGACCTTTTCAAACATCTTCAGGCCCTTTTTGGCGTCGAGCAGCGCAATGTCTTGCGGCGTGGTGACGATGATGGCGCCGGTCAGCGGCACACGCTGGCTCAGCGTCAGCGCAATGTCGCCAGTGCCAGGCGGCATGTCGATGATGAGGTAGTCCAACTCGCGCCAGGCGGTCTGGTGCAGCAATTGGTCGAGTGCTTGCGTGGCCATGGGGCCGCGCCAGATCATGGCCTGGTCGGGCTCGACCATGAAGCCAATGCTCATGACCTGCACGCCGTAGTTTTCCAGCGGCTGTATGGTCTTGCCGTCGGGGCTGTCGGGTCGGCCGCTCAGGCCCATCATCATGGGCTGGCTGGGGCCGTAGATGTCGGCGTCCAAAATGCCCACGCTGGCCCCTTCAGCGGCCAGCGCCAGCGCCAGGTTGACGGTGGTGGTGCTCTTGCCCACGCCGCCTTTGCCTGAAGCCACGGCGATGACGTTTTTCACCTTGGGCAGCAGTTGCACACCGCGCTGCACGGCGTGCGAAATAATGCGCGTGATGATCTCGACGCTGACGTTGTCGACCCCTGGCACGCCACGCGCGGCGGCGATCAAAGCTTTGCGCAAGGCCGGATGCTGGCTGCGCGCCGGGTAGCCCAGTTCGAACTGGAAGGACACATCGCTGCCTTCGATGCGCAAGTTCTTGATAGCGCGGGCGGACACAAAGTCCTTGCCGGTCTGGGGGTCGACTACGGTCTTTAGCGCGTCTAGCAGCGCGCTTTCGGCAAGGGCTTGGGACATGGGAAGTAAGACTCCAGTGGCAATGGTCGGGGCGGGCGCAGGAGTCTAGCGGCTTGGCCGCCACTGCGCCGGCTTGTCCATAGCCGTCGCCTCCTAGAATCAGACCCATGAAACGCAAGCTCTTTGTCACCACCGCCCTGCCCTACGCCAATGGCCCGTTTCACATCGGCCACGTCATGGAATACATCCAGGCCGACACCTGGGTGCGCTTGCAGCGCATGTTGGGCCACGAGGTGAACTTTGTCTGTGCCGACGACGTGCACGGCGCGGCCATCATGATTGCCGCCGACAAGGCCGGCCAGACGCCGCAAGAATTTGTGGCCCACATCGCCGCTGGCCGCAAGCCGTATCTCGACGGTTTTCACATCAACTTTGACCACTGGCACAGCACCGACGCGCCAGAAAACCACGCCCTGGCGCAAGACATCTACCGCGCGCTGCGCAAGAACGAGCTGATCGACGTGAAGGTCATCGAGCAGTTCTACGACCCGCAAAAGGGCATGTTCCTGGCCGACCGTTTCATCAAGGGCGAATGCCCCAACTGCGGCGCGCCGGATCAGTACGGCGACAACTGCGAAGTCTGCGGCGCCGTCTACGCGCCCACCGACTTGAAAAACCCGGTCTCGGCGCTGACCGGCGCCACGCCCGTACTCAAAAGCAGCGAGCACCTCTTCTTCAAGCTCAGCGACCCACGCTGCGTAGAATTCTTGGAAGCCTGGACGCAGGACGGCCGCTTGCAGCCCGAGGTGGCCAACAAAGTCAAAGAATGGTTCAAACGCGGCGAAGACGGCCGTGTGCTGCTGGGCGACTGGGACATCAGCCGCGACGCGCCCTACTTCGGCATAGAAATACCCGACGCGCCGGGCAAGTACTTCTACGTCTGGCTCGACGCTCCCGTGGGCTACCTGGCTTCCTTGCAAGCCTGGTTCAAGACCACTGGCACTGACTTCGAACGTTATCTGGCCGACCCCGACGTGGAGCAAGTGCACTTCATCGGCAAGGACATCGTCACCTTCCACACCCTGTTCTGGCCGGCCATGCTCAAGTTCAGCGGCCGCAAGGTGCCGGACCACATTTACGTGCACGGCCACCTCACGGTCAGCGGCGAAAAGATGAGCAAGAGCCGCGGCACCGGCATCAGCCCCCTGCGCTATCTTGAGTTGGGCTTCAACCCGGAATGGCTGCGCTACTACATCGCGGCCAAGCTCAACGCGCACGTCGAAGACATGGACTTCAACCCTGAAGACTTTGCCGCGCGCGTGAATGCCGACCTGGTGGGCAAGTACATCAACATTGCCAGCCGCGCCGCAGGCTTTCTCAGCAGACGTTTTGGCGGTCGGCTGTCGGCCGACCTGGGCGTGGAAGGCCGTGTGCTGCTCGACGGCCTGCGTGCCCACAGCCACACCGTATGCACGCACCTGGATGAGCGTGACTACGGCAAGGCGCTGCGCGAGGTAATGCTGCTGGCCGACCGCGTCAACGAATACGTCGACCAGCACAAACCTTGGGACCTGGCCAAGAAGCCGGACATGGACACCGCGCTGCACGACGTGTGCAGCGTGTGCATCGAAGCTTTCCGTGTCCTCACCGTGTATTTGAAGCCGGTGCTGCCGGCGCTGGCGGCACAAGTCGAAGCCTTCTTGAACATCCCGCCGCTGCTGTGGGCCGACGCGCAGCGCAGCTTGGGCGCGCACAGTATTGGCGCCTATCAGCACTTGATGCAGCGGGTAGACCCGCTCAAGCTCGAAGCGCTCTTTGAAGCACCGGCAGCGGCAGCAGCAGTCGCGGCTCCGCCGCCAGGCGGCGAAGCGCTGGCCGAAGAAATTGGCATTGCCGACTTTGCCAAGGTGGACTTGCGCATTGCGCGCATCATGGCTGCGGCGGCCGTGGAAGGCAGCACCAAGCTGCTGCGCCTAACGCTGGATGTGGGTGAAAGTAAGCACCGCAATGTTTTCAGCGGCATCGCGGCCAACTACAAGCCCGAACAACTCGTGGGCAAACTGACCGTGATGGTGGCCAACCTGGCGCCACGCAAGATGAAGTTTGGCATCAGCGAAGGCATGGTGCTGGCGGCCAGCCATTCTGACGAGAAGGCCCAGCCCGGTGTTTACGTGCTCGAGCCTTTTGTGGGCGCGGTGCCGGGCATGCGGGTGCGCTGAAAGACAAACCTGGCCCACTGCGGGCATCCCTTGCGCTGGCGGCGCAACAATAGCCGACGATGCTGCCCACCCAGCTTCACCCTTTCCGCCCGCGCCTGCTGGACGCGCTGAACGGCTACAACCGCCAGCGTTTTGCCAAAGACCTGGGCGCCGGCATCACGGTGGGCATCGTGGCCCTGCCGCTGGCTTTGGCCTTTGGCATTGCCAGCGGCGTCAAGCCCGAGCAGGGTTTGATCACCGCCATCGTGGCCGGCTTTTTGATCAGTGCGCTGGGCGGCTCGCAGGTGCAGATTGGTGGCCCGGCCGGCGCTTTCATCGTCATCGTCTACGGCATCGTTGAACGCTACGGGCCCACCAACTTGCTGGTGGCCACGGTGGCCGCAGGCGTGCTGATGTTTGTGCTGGGTTGGTTCAAGCTGGGCGTGCTCATACGCTACATCCCGGTGTCCATCGTCATCGGCTTCACTGGCGGCATTGCGGTGCTGATTGCACTGTCGCAACTGCGTGATGTGCTGGGGCTGAAGATCAGCAAGATGCCGGGCGACTTCTTTGGCCAGATCGGCATGCTGGCGCGCCACATCGACAGCTTCAACCCCTACGCGCTGGCCCTGGCCGCCGTGTGTGTGGGCGGCCTGGCTCTGTGGCCACGCTTGTTTGCGCAAGGCAAGCTGCTGCCCACGGCGTTGTTGGAACAGCGCGCTGTGCGCCTGACGAGCCACCTGCCGGCGCCCATGGTGGCGCTGGTGACGTTGACGCTGGCGGCTTACTTTCTGAAGCTGCCGGTGGAGACCATTGGTTCCCGTTTTGGCGAACTGCCGCGCGGTCTGCCCAGCCTGGACATGCCACCGCTCGGCTGGGACAGCCTGCGCCAGCTGACCATTCCCATCATCACCATTGCGCTGTTAGGCGCCGTCGAGTCACTGCTGTGCGCGCGGGTGGCTGACAACCTGGCGGACAACCAAAACTCGCACAAACGCCACGACCCCAACCAAGAGCTGATGGCACAAGGTGTGGCCAACATCGTGACGCCCTTTTTTGGCGGCATACCGGCCACCGGCACCATCGCACGCACGCTGACCAATGTGCGTGCCGGGGCCGTCAGCCCGGTGTCCGGCATCGTGCATGCGGCCACCCTGCTGCTCATCTTGCTGGCCGCTGCGCCCCTGGCCAGC
>JANNEX010000179.1:0-1733 GCA_031379155.1 Rubrivivax sp. | reverse complement strand
GCGCTGATCATGATCATCTTTGCCAATGTGCTGCTGGACAAACAGATCATCACCAGCGAGACCTTCACCGCGCTGTTGCTGATGGCGGTGCTCAGCACCATGCTGACCATTCCTGTGGTCACGCCCATGCTCAAGCGTTTGCCGGCCTTGCTCCAGCGCTTGGGATGAAACGCACAAACCCACCAGGGTGGATGGGTCTGGCTGCTACTGAGTACGGGTTCGCCCCAGACCGCCCAGCCCTAGTACTCCGGCGCAGGGGTTTCGGAACATGATGAAAGCGATGGATTTGGCCCGAGGGCAAGGCGCAAACCACAGCAATGCCCAAAGGCATTGCGAGGATTTGCAACGCAGTCATCGGGTCAAAGACGCGCTTTCATGTTTCGAAATCTCTGGGTCGGAGTACTGGCCTTGCGCAGCGCTGGACCACACCGTGTTCCTCGCATTCCACAACACCCTCATTGCGAGGATGAGATGAAGAACTTTGTCGTCACGGCTGTCGCCGCTGCGGCCTGCGCCACCTTTGGCGTGAATGCCCAAACTGCGGCCCAAACTGCCACCAAGACCACGCTGCAAACCGCCGCCCTGGCCGCTGGCCCGGCCAACGCCGCCCCCGGCCAGTGTTATGCCAAGGTCTTGATGCCCGCGCGTTTCGAGACGCGCAGCGAACAAGTCGTGCGTGTGCCCGCCAGCAAGCGCGTCGAGATCATTCCCGCCACCTACAAAACCGTCACCGAACAAGTGCTGGTGAGCCCCGAGTACAAGCGCACGATTGCCGTGCCCGCCACCTACCGCACCGCCTCTGAACAAGTCGAAGCGCTACCCGCCGGCACGCGCACTGAACCCATCCCCGGCACCTTCAAGGACGTGACCGAGCAGATGGAAGTGGTGGCCGCCAGCACGCGTTTTGAAGTCATCCCTGCCACCTTCAAGACGGTGAGCGAACAGGTGTTGGTGCGTGCCGCCAGCAAGAGCCTGGTGCAAGTGCCGGCCGTCTGGGAAACCGTGACCGAGCGTGTCAAGGTGGCCGATGCTTCACAGCAATGGAAGCGTGGCCGTGCCTGGCTCAGCCAAGCCAAGGAAATGCGCGCGGTCAAGGGCTTCACTTCTGACGCAAAGGCAGATGGCAAAGCCGGCGCAGCAGCCTCGGCATGGGTCGCCAGCGACAACACCTCACTCGACGACGACGTGATGTGCCTGGTGGAGACGCCTGAGCGTTGGGAAAACGTCAGCTGCCGCGTGCTCAAGACGCCCGCGTCGGTGCGTGAAGTGGAAGTGGCGGCCGAATACGCCAGCGTCAACCGCCAGGTGTTGGACAGCCAGGCTTGGGCACAACAGCTGGAGGTGCCCGCCACCTATCAAACCGTGACGCGCGAAGTCATCGACGTGGAGTCGCTGCGCGCCAAGGGCTACAAGTTCAGCGACGCTGGCGACATCATCGCCACGCCGTCGGGCGAACGTGTGCTGCGCGCCGCTGCGGTGCGTGGCCAGACCGGCAAAACCGCCGGTGCCGAATCGGGCGGCGAAGGCTATGTGCGTGAAGTCAAGGTGGCCGCGCAATACACCACCGTCAAGCGCCAGGTGGTTGACCAGCCGGCCAGCGTGCGTGAAGTGGAAGTGCCGGCGCTGACCCGCGTCGTCAGCAAGCAAGTGCTGAAGACGGCGGCATCGACCACCGAAGTGCTGATCCCCGCCACCTACAAGACGGTGACCAGCCGTGTCGTGGACCAAGCCGC
>JANNEX010000176.1:0-3034 GCA_031379155.1 Rubrivivax sp. | reverse complement strand
CCACAAACACCCGCCGCCATGCGCTGCAAACCTTGGCCGCCGCAGCCGCCACGCCACTGTCTGCCAGCCTGCTGGCCAAGCCCGCTGCCAGCGCAGACTTCGCCGCTGCGGTGCTTTCACAACCGCTGCTGACGCCCTTTCGTGGCGTCAACGACATCACGGGCGACGTGCAAGGCCAGGCACTCATTCGCGGCCGCTGGCCGGCCGAATTGCGCGGCCGCTTTTATCGCAACGGCCCGGCTTTGTTCGAGCGCGCCGGCCAGCGCTACCACCACTGGTTTGACGGCGACGGCATGGTGCAGCAGTTCAGCATTGGCAACAGTCAGGTGGCGCACCGGGGCCGCCTGGTGCAAACGGCCAAGCTGCGCACGGAACGTGAGGCCGGGCGCTTTGTCATGTCGGCGCTGGGCACGCACATCGACGGTGGCCCGCCAGCCGGCGGCCCCGACAGCTTCAACGTCGCCAACACGAATGCCATCGAACACGCCGGCCGTGTGCTGGCATTGTGGGAAGGCGGTTCGGCCTACGCGATGGACCCCAAAGACCTGTCAACCCAAGGCCCGGTGACCTGGCGCGCTGACTTGCAGCAGGTGCCGTTTTCGGCCCACCCCAAGCTCGATGCCACGGGCAGCCTGTGGAACATCGGCACGGCGGGCAAGGCCATCGTGGCCTGGCACATCAACGCACAAGGCCAACTGGCCAGGGTGCAGGTGGGCGAGTCGCCCTACCCGGGTGGCATGGTGCACGACATGGCGGTGACTGAACGCTACTTGGTGGTGCCGCTGCCGGCGGTGAAGCTGACGCTGAGCACGCCGTCGCAAGGCCCGCGCCGCTTTGCACTCGAGCCGGGCCAGCCGCTGCGCGTGTTGGTGATGGCCAAGGACGACATCCAGCAGCGCCGCGTTTTTGATCTGCCGCCAGAGATGGTCTTCCACGTTGGCAATGCGTATGAAACCCGCGACGGCCACATCGTGCTGAGCTACATGGGCGCACCCGACGCCTGGTTTTTGGACCGTGGCGCGGTGGCCCTGATGGCCGGCCAGCCGCAGGCGCGCGGGCCGGTGGGCTTGAAGCAGGTGACGCTGAACATGGCCAGCGGCAAGGTGCAGTCACAAAGCTTCGAAGGCGAAGCCGAATTCCCGCGCATGGACCCGCGCCGCATTGGCCAAAACGCGCGCTGGCTGGCCAGCGGTGCAAGCTGGAAACAGTGGCCGGGCCGCCAGCAGCCGCTGCTGCACGGCGTGCAAGTGGTGGACATGCACAGCGGCCGCGCACGCCGCTTTGACTACGGCGAACACGCGGTGGCCGAAGAACATGTGCTGGTGCCCAAGCCGGGCAAGAGCGGCGAGCTCGATGCCTGGCTGCTGGGCACCACCTTTGACGCACGGCGCCAGGCCACGGTGCTGAACTTGCTGGACGCCGCGCACATCGAAGACGGCCCCATCGCGCAGGCTGTGCTGCCCTACCTTCTGCCGTTAGGCTTTCACGGCAATTTCACGGCAGCTTAGTCACGGTTTGAAGGGCCCATGGGCGCACCACAATGCGCCCATGGCCAAGACCGTTTTCACCTGCCGCGAATGTGGCGGCAGCAACGCCAAGTGGCTGGGCAAGTGCCCGCACTGCGGCGAATGGAACACGCTGGAAGAGACGCTGGCTGAAGCCGCCGGCCCGCCCAGCAAGAACACACGCTTTCAGTCGCTGGCCAAGAGCCAGCCCGTGGCCACGCTGAGCGAGATTGACGCTGCCGAAGTGGCGCGCACACCCACCGGCCAGGAAGAGCTGGACCGTGTGCTGGGCGGCGGCATTGTTGAAGGCGCGGTGGTGCTGATTGGCGGTGACCCCGGCATCGGCAAAAGCACGCTGCTGCTGCAAGCCGTGGATGCGCTGTCAGCGCAGATGAAAGTGCTCTACGTCACCGGCGAAGAAAGCGTCGCGCAGATTGCGCTGCGCTCACGTCGCCTGGGGCTGCAAGGCAAGGCGGTGCGCGTGCTGGCAGAAATCCAGCTGGAAAAAATCATCGCCGCCATCGATGCCGAAGACCCGGCCTTTTGTGTCATCGATTCGATCCAGACCGTCTACTCAGACCAGCTCAACTCAGCGCCGGGCTCGGTGGCCCAGGTGCGCGACTGCGCGGCGCAACTCACGCGCTTGGCCAAGATGCGCGGCTGCACCATGGTGCTGGTGGGCCACGTCACCAAAGAAGGCGCGCTGGCCGGGCCGCGTGTGCTGGAGCACATCGTCGACACCGTGCTCTACTTCGAGGGCGACACGCACAGCAGTTTTCGCCTGGTGCGCGCCATCAAGAACCGCTTTGGCGCGGTGAATGAAATCGGTGTTTTTGCGATGACTGAAAAAGGCCTCAAAGGTGTCAGCAACCCGAGCGCCATTTTTCTGTCCACACACGGTGAACCGGTGCCGGGCAGCTGTGTGCTGGTCACGCTGGAAGGCACGCGCCCGCTGCTCGTGGAAATCCAGGCCCTCGTGGACAGCGGCGGCCCCAGCCCGCGCCGCTTGAGTGTGGGCCTGGACCGTGACCGCCTGGCCATGCTGCTGGCCGTGCTGCACCGCCACGCCGGGGTTAGCTGCATGGACCAGGACGTGTTTGTCAACGCTGTGGGCGGTGTGCGCATCGCAGAGCCGGCCGCTGATTTGGCGGTGCTGCTGGCCATTCAGGGCAGCCTGCGTGGCAAGCCTTTGCCACGCGGTTTTGTGGCCTTTGGCGAAGTCGGTTTGGCCGGTGAAGTGCGGCCCGCGCCGCGTGGCCAGGAACGTTTGAAAGAAGCCGCCAAGTTGGGCTTTTCAGTCGCCGTGGTGCCCAAGGCCAACGCGCCCAAGAAGGCCATCGAAGGCCTGACGATTCACGCCGTGGAGCGCATCGAACAGGCCATCGAGGTGGTGCGCGGCTTGGCGTGAATCTCACGCCAATCCGCGCACTGGGTCAGACCGCGCGGCGGCGCAGCAGCGTCAGGCCCAGCAGGCCAAGGCCGACCAGCGCCACGCTGCCCGGCTCGGGTATGTGAATCGAATTGCGCAG
>JANNEX010000157.1:0-6963 GCA_031379155.1 Rubrivivax sp. | reverse complement strand
CAACACCACGGCGACCACCGTGAACCGCAGCACGGGCGGCTTTGGCATCGACAACTCGGTCACGCTGGACGGCATCACCTTGCTGCAACCGCGTGTCGGCTTCAACTGGAACCTGGGCGGTGAACGGCGCATGCAAGTGCGAGGCGGCTTTGGCCTGTTCCAGGGCGCGGCGGCCAACGTCTGGCTGTCCAACCCCTTCTCCAACACGGGTGCGGCAGTGGCACAGTTCAACTGCGCCAGCTTCACGGCCTGCGCCACGGCCAATGCCGCCTTTAACCCCAACCCCAACGCACAACCCACCCTGACGGGCACGCCCCCCGCGGCCGCCGTGGACGCGGTGTCGCCGTCACTCAAACAGCCCTCGGTGTGGAAGAGCAACCTGGCCTTTGAAACCGAGCTGCCGCCCCTGCCCGTGGTGGGCACGCTGGTGGCCGGTGTGGAATGGCTGAACACACGCACCAACAGCGGCATCTACTACCAACACCTGAACCTGGGCGCGGCCACGCGACTGGGCAGCGACGGGCGCGACTTGTTCTACCGACCCGAAGGCTACAACCCGGCCTGCTTTACCGTGGCGGCCAACGGTAACGTCACCAACGTGACGGCCAATGTGGTGGGTGGCGCGCAATGCGCCACGCCCACCGGCCAGTCGCGCACGCGCGCCCTGAGCAATGTCAATTTCGGCAACGTCATCATGGCCCAGGGCACCAAACAAGGCGGTGGCAATGCCATCACCTTGTCGCTCAGCCGTCCGCAGTCACAGGGCTGGGGTTGGGGCCTGGGCTACACACGCACGGGCGCCAAAGAAGTCAGCCCGCTGACTTCGTCCACCTCCAACTCCAACTGGAACGGCCGCAACATCTTCAATCCCAATGAAGAAGTGCTGCAGAACTCCAACTACCTGATCAAGGACCGGGTCAGCGCCAACATGACCTGGTCACAGGCCTTTGTGGGCACCTACAACACCACCGTCGGCCTGTTCTATGAAGGCCGCCGTGGCAAGCCTTACAGCTGGACCTACATCAATGACCTCAACGGCGACCAGATCACCGGCAACGACCTGATGTACGTGCCTTCTGCACAAGGCTCTGGCGAGGTGCTGTTCAAGGGTGGCGCGGCCGAAGAGCAGCGCTTCTGGGACGTCGTCAACGCCAACCCGGCGCTGTCGCAAGCCCGGGGCGGCATCGTCGGGCGCAACACCAGCTACGCGCCCGTGGTGCACAACGTGGACATGCGCATCAGCCAGGAAGTGCCCGGCTTCATCAAAGGCCACAAAGGCTCGCTGTCATTTGACTTCTTGAACTTTGGCAACCTGCTTAACAAGCGCTGGGGCCGCATCAATGAAATCGACTTTCCGTCGCGGCGCAGCTTTGTCAACTACGTGGGCCTGGACCCGGCCACGGGCAAGTACATCTACAGCCTGAACACGTCCGGCACGGCGGCTGACTTCGCCACCAAGCAAAACGAACGCGAATCGCAGTGGGCGATTCAGGTGACCTTGCGCTACGAATTCTGAGCCGCGCAAGGCGCATAGAAAAAGGGGCCTCGGCCCCTTTTTTGTTGGCCAGCGCCAGCGGTCAGACCCGGCTTTCGACCCAGGCCTTGACCGAGGCCAGCGCCGCCGGCAAAGCCGCCGCGTCAGTGCCGCCCGCCATCGCAAGGTCAGCCTTGCCCCCGCCCTTGCCACCCACTTGCTGGGCGACAAAGTTCACCAGCTCACCGGCCTTCACCCTGGCCATCACATCGGCTGTGATGCCGGCCGCCAACTGCACCTTGCCACCGTCCACGGCGGCCAGCACGATGGCCGCGCTTTTGAGCTTGTCCTTGAGCTTGTCCAGGGTCTCGCGCAGGGCCTTGGCGTCGGCGCCGGCCAGCACGGCGGCGAGTACTTTCACGCCTTTGACATCCACCGCTTGCGCCAGCAATTCGTCGCCCTGCGACGAAGCCAATTTGCTCTTCAGCGCCTCGACTTCCTTTTCCAACGCACGCACGTGCTCCAGCACTGCCGCCACGCGGCCGGGCACTTCGGCCGGTGTGGCTTTGAGCGTGCCGGCCAGGCCGTTGACGCTGCCTTCCAACTGCTGCAAGTAGGCCAGCGCGTTGTCACCCGTGACGGCTTCGACACGCCGAATGCCCGCCGCCACCCCGCCTTCAGCCACGATCTTGAACAGGCCGATGTCGCCCGTGCGCTGCACATGCGTGCCGCCGCACAGCTCGCGGCTGCTGCCGATGTCGAGCACACGCACTTCGTCGCCGTACTTCTCGCCAAACAGCATCATGGCGCCGAGCTTTTGCGCTTCGTCAATGGGCAGCACACGCGACTGGGCCGCCGCGTTGGCCAGGATTTCTGCGTTGACGAGGGCTTCGATCCTGGCGACTTGCGCGTCGCTGACGGGCGCGTTGTGGGCAAAGTCAAAGCGTGTGCGCTCGGCATTCACCAACGAACCCTTTTGCTGCACATGCGCGCCCAGCACTTCGCGCAGCGCCTTGTGCATCAGGTGCGTGGCGCTGTGGTTGCGCACGGTGCGCAAGCGCCGCTCGCCGTCGACCTTGGCCACCAGCGTATCGCCCACCGTGACGGTACCTTCAACGATGCGGCCCTGGTGGCCATGCACCGCCGCCGTGACCTTGATGGTGTCTTCCACCACCACACGCGCACCGCCGTTGCGCAACTCGCCGGTGTCGCCCACTTGGCCGCCGCCCTCGGCATAGAAGGGTGTGTGGTCGAGCACGATGACGGCGTCGTCGCCAGCCTTGGCGCTGTTCACCGAACTGCCTTCGACATAGATGGCCGTGACTTTGCTGTGCTGGCACACCAAGTGTTCATAACCGTGGAAGTGAGTGTCAGCGCCGCTGTAGCTGAGGCCCGCCGCGACCTTGAACTTGCCCGCCGCGCGCGCCTGTTCACGCTGGCGGTTCATGGCCGCATTGAAGCCAGCGTCGTCAACTTTCACGCCACGTTCGCGGCACACGTCAGCCGTCAGGTCCAGCGGGAAACCGAAGGTGTCGTGCAGTTTGAAGGCAAGGTCGCCAGCCAACAATTGTTGGCCGCCCGCCAACGCGGTTTCAAGGATCTCCATGCCGTTGGCGATGGTCTGGAAGAAGCGTTCTTCTTCCACCTTCAGCACCTCAGTGATGCGCGCCAGCTCGCGTTTGAGTTCAGGGTAAGCCTCGCCCATCTCGGCGGCCAGCGGCGCCACCAGCGTGTAGAAAAACGGTTTGCGGGCGCCCAGCTTGTAGCCGTGCCGAATGCCGCGCCGCGCAATGCGCCGCAGCACATAACCGCGCCCTTCGTTGCCGGGAATGACGCCATCCACCACCGTGAAAGTGCAGGCGCGTATGTGGTCGGCAATGACTTTCAGCGATGGCGAAGTGGCGTCCACGTCAGCACCACCGGCGGCCTTGCTGACAGCGTCTTTGGCCGCAGCCAAGAGGCGCACGAACATGTCGATTTCGTAGTTGCTGTGCACATGCTGCAAGACCGCTGACAGCCGCTCCAGCCCCATGCCCGTGTCCACGCTGGGCTTGGGCAGCTTGTGCATGACGCCGTCTTCCGTGCGGTTGAACTGCATGAAGACGTTGTTCCAGATCTCGATGTAGCGGTCACCGTCTTCTTCCGCGCTGCCCGGGGGGCCGCCGGCAATCTCGGGGCCATGGTCGAAGAAGATTTCACTGCACGGGCCGCAGGGGCCGGTGTCGCCCATCATCCAGAAGTTGTCGCTCATGTAGCGACCGCCCTTGTTGTCGCCGATGCGGATGATGCGTTCTGCCGGCAGGCCAATCACTTTCAACCAGATGTCATAGGCCTCGTCGTCTTCGGCGTACACGGTGGCCCAGAGCTTGTCTTTGGGCTGGCCGAAGTTGACGGTGAGCAGTTCCCAGGCGTATGAAATGGCGTCGTGCTTGAAGTAGTCGCCAAAGCTGAAGTTGCCCAGCATCTCAAAAAAGGTGTGGTGGCGCGCCGTGTAGCCCACGTTTTCGAGGTCGTTGTGCTTGCCACCGGCGCGTATGCATTTCTGGCTGGTGGCGGCGCGCGAATAGGGCCGCTTGTCAAAGCCCAGGAAGACGTCCTTGAACTGGTTCATGCCAGCGTTGGTGAACAGCAGTGTGGGGTCGTCGCCCGGCACCACAGGGCTGCTGGCCACCACGGTGTGGCCTTTGGACTCAAAGAATTTGAGAAAGGTAGAGCGGATCTCGGATGCTTTCATGGGCGGCTCTTCATGCAGGTTTGGCAGGTTTGGCAGATTTGGAATGCGGGGGGTTCAGATACAGCGGCACGCCGATTCGGCGCGCCGCCTCGGCCAGTTGTTTGTCCTTGGTGGCCAGCGGCAGGCGCTGCTGCAAGGCGGTGTCCAGGTAGCAAGCGTCGTAGGCGCTCAGACCCCAGTCAACGGCGCGCTGTGTCCAGTGGCGCGCGTCACCGTGCAGCGGCAGCGACTGCAGACCCACCACTTCAATGCGTGTCCAGCATTGGTCAATGGCGTTTTGGCTGATGCGCCCGGCACGCAGCGCGCGCGACAAGATGTTGCCCATCTCAAGGTGCCACAGAGCGGGCACCACGGCCTGCGCTTCGTCCAAGGAGCGCCACACGCTCAGCGCGTAGTCGTCCTGCTCGTCTTCAAAAAAAGCGCCCAGCGCCACCGAGCTGTCCAGCACAAAAACAGTGGGCACCACGGCCGTCATTTGCGGCCCTCGTCACGCAGCGCCTTCCAGTCCAGCCCCAGTGTGCGGCCCCGTGCCGAGCGCAGCAGTGCGTTCACGGCGCTGCGCCGCCCCGCGCCGTCGCGGGCGACGTTGGCGATGGGCACCAGCTTGGCCACCGGTTTGTTATGGCGCGTGATGATGACCTCTTCACCCCGTTCAGCGCGGGCGATAAGTTCAGACAGATGGGTCTTGGCTTCAAACAGGCCGATCGATTCCATGGCTGGCGCTCCGGCATGATTTTGGTTGATTCAACCAGATTCTAGCCGACAACGCAAAACTGCTGAAACCGCCGCAGCCGCCGCCCCAGTCGCGGTAGATTCCTGTCTGTGAACGGAGACACACCATGGACATGAAAAACTCGCCTTTGGCCACCCTGGCCGACCCCAGCCTGCTCAAGACCGACGCGCTCATCAACGGCGCCTGGACCGCAGGCCAAGCCGCCAACCCACGCTTTGCGGTGACCGACCCGGCCACGGGGCTGGAGCTGGCGCAGGTGGCCAACCTGGGCGCCATCGATGCGGCGGCCGCCATCTCGGCCGCAGAGAAAGCCTGGCCCGCCTGGCGCGCCAAAACCGCCAAAGAGCGTGGTGCCATTTTGATGAAGTGGTTTGCGCTGCTGCACCAGCATGCCGACGACCTGGCCCGCATCATGACCGCCGAACAAGGCAAGCCGCTGTCTGAAGCCAAAGGCGAAGTCGGCTACGGCGCCAGCTTTTTGGAGTGGTTTGCCGAAGAAGCCAAGCGCGTTTACGGCGAGACCATTCCCACCACCGACAACAACAAGCGCTACATCGTCATCAAGCAGCCCATAGGCGTGTGCGCGGCCATCACGCCGTGGAATTTCCCGATTGCCATGATCACGCGCAAGGTCGCACCCGCGCTGGCTGCCGGCTGCCCCGTGGTCATCAAACCGGCCGAGCAAACGCCGCTGTCGGCCTTGGCCGTGGCTGAGTTGGCGCAGCGCGCCGGCATGCCTGCGGGTGTGCTGAACGTACTGTGCGCCGACAGCGACAACAGCATCGAAATTGGCAAGGTGCTGTGCAGCAGCGATGTCGTGCGCCACCTGTCGTTCACCGGCAGCACCGAGGTCGGCCGCATCCTGGCGCGGCAATGCGCCAGCACCATCAAAAAGATCAGCCTTGAGCTGGGCGGCAACGCGCCTTTCATTGTCTTTGACGACGCCGATATCGACAGCGCCGTGGAGGGCGCCATGGTCAGCAAATACCGCAACGCCGGCCAGACCTGCGTGTGCGCCAACCGACTTTACGTGCAGGCCGGTGTCTACGACAGCTTCGTCGAAAAGCTGGCCGCCAAGGCCGGTGCCATCAAAGTGGGCAACGGCTTTGAGGCCGGCGTCAACCAGGGCCCGATGATTGACGATGCCGCTGTGCTCAAGGTCGAAAGCCACGTCGCCGACGCACTGGCCAAGGGCGCACGCGTCGTCGTCGGTGGCCAACGCAGTGGCGAACGCTTCTTCATCCCCACCGTGCTGGCCGACGTGACCAGCGACATGCTGTGCGCGCGTGAAGAAACCTTTGGCCCCGTGGCGCCAGTGTTCAAATTCGAAACCGAAGCCGAAGCCGTGCAACTGGCCAACGCCACCGAGTTCGGCCTGGCCAGCTACTTCTACAGCCGCGACATCGGGCGCATCTTTCGCGTCGGTGAAGCGCTGGAATACGGCATGGTGGGCATCAACACCGGTCTCATCTCCACCGCCGAAGTGCCCTTCGGCGGCGTCAAACAAAGTGGCCTGGGCCGTGAAGGCGCACGCCAGGGCGTGGACGACTATGTGGAGATCAAGTACTTGTGCCTGGGTGACATCCTGCGCTGAGTTCTCTCGATTCTGCTAACACTCAGTCGTAGTCGGTGTAAGCCGGCGCCGGCTGCGTGAAGTAGGCGTGCAGGATCTGGTAGACCGTTCTGTAATTCTTCTGCTGAAAACTGGCGTGGCTGATGCCGTTGAGCACGGTGAACTGCTTATCCGGGTGGGGCAGCAGCTTGAAGAATTGCAGCAGGTCATCAAAGCCCGCAATGCCGTCAAACTGGCCACGCAGCAGCAGCGTGGGCACCTTGATCTTCAGCGGGTCGACCACCGGCAGCTTGCTGCACATGTCGATGTAGGTGCCATTGGGCATGCTGTCGTCGAGCGACAAAATGGCGTCGGCAAAGGCTTCGATGGTGGCCTTGTCGGCGCAGTTGGGGTGGTCGCGCTCGAAGATGCTGTAGACAAACTTGCGGTCTATGGGCCGGCGTTTGTGG
>JANNEX010000110.1:0-7136 GCA_031379155.1 Rubrivivax sp. | reverse complement strand
GCGATGCGGTCTTCGTTGATGACACGCAGGTTGCCCACGCCCATGTGGGCCGGGTCGTGATAGTCAGCGAATGAAAAGCTGTGAAAGCTCTTGAGCCAACCGTGGTCGGCATAGCCTCGTTCGGCTGATTTGCGCAAGCTCATCATGGTGCGGTCCTTCCTTGAGGGGGACTGTAGGCAGCAGGGTCAGGCTTGTGTCAGCACAGGCTTGTTGACGCCGTTCAAATAAGATGAAGCCATGTCTGAACGCCGCCAAGCCCTGACGCCCGACGCCTTGCTGATGATGGACACCATCGCGCGCACCGGCAGTTTTGCCGCCGCCGCGCGTGAACTGGGCAAGGTGCCGTCGGCACTGACCTACAGCGTGCGCCAGTTGGAAGAAGCGCTGGACGCGCTGCTGTTTGACCGCAGTTCACGCCAGGCCCAATTGACCGCAGCGGGCAGTGAACTTTTGCAAGAAGGCCGTCGCCTGCTGCAAGAAATGGACGCCGTGGCCAACCGCGTGCGCCGTGTGGCCAATGGCTGGGAGACGCAGTTGTCGATCTGCGTCGAAGACATCGTCTCCAAGCCGACGATGTTTGAGTTGGTGCAAGCTTTTTGCGAAGTCTGCGACAAGGGCGACCCCGTCGGTAGCGGCGCAGGCGGCCCCGGCACGCGCCTGCGCCTGCGCACCGAGGTGCTGGCCGGCACCTGGGAAGCGCTGGTCAATGGCCAAGCCGAACTGGCCATTGGTGTCAGCGGTGAACACGCCAACCCCGGTGGCATAGAGCTGCGTGAATTGGGCGACCTGGACTTCGTCTTTTGCGTTGCGCCGCATCACCTCTTGGCCGCATCGCAACAGCCCTTGGAAGACGCACAGCTGGTGCACCACCGCGCCGTGGCGGTGGCCGACACGGCACAGCGGCTGGCGCCGGTCACCGTCAACTTGCTGCCTGGGCAAGACGTGCTCACGGTGGCCAGCATGCGCGACAAGATGGAAGCCTTGATGCGTGGCCTGGGCTGCGGTTTTTTGCCCGAGCCGCTGGCGCGTGCACAGTTGCTGGCCGGGCGTTTGGTGCAAAAACCCACCGCGCGTGCCGCGCTGCGCGCGCGCATGCACTACGCCTGGCGCGCCGAACGCGGTGCGCTGGGCCTGGGCCGCGCGCTGCAATGGTGGTTGACTCAGCTGGAAAGCCCAACCACGCGGCGCGCGCTGCTCGAGCGCCACGCGGGCTTGTTGCCCTGACCGGTGAAGTTGAAGGGCTGATGCGCTATCGCGGCCGCTTTGCGCCGTCGCCCACCGGGCCGCTGCACGCTGGCTCGCTGGTGGCGGCCGTGGCCAGTTGGCTGGATGCGCGCGCGCAGGGCGGTGTCTGGCTGGTGCGCATCGAAGACATAGACACAGCGCGCTGCGAGCCCGGTGCGGCCCCGCACATCGTGCAGCAACTGGCGGCTTGTGGCTTGGTCAGCGACGAGTTGCCCTGGTTGCAGAGCCAACGCGGCGCGGCCTATGCGCTGGCGCTGCAAAAGCTGCTGGCGCAGGGCCAAGCCTTTGCCTGCGCATGTTCGCGCAAGGACATAGCCCTGGCGCTGTCGGCGCAGGGTCTGGCGCATGAGCCTGCCCGGCCGCCCGAAAGGCGAATACCGAAGTGCAAAGCACGTAGGTTGCCTGGTGAACGCTTTGGCGAACTCATCTATCCGGGCACCTGCCGCCAAGGCCTGAATGGCAAGCTTGAGCGTGCGGTGCGCTTTCGCGCCCAGGGCATCGTGCGCTGGTTTGACCGCCGTCTTGGTCAACAGCAACAGGACCTAACCACAGAAGTGGGTGACTTCGTATTGCGCCGCGCTGATGGCCTGTGGGCCTACCAGTTGGCCGTGGTGGTGGACGACGCCGCGCAAGCCATCAGCCACGTCGTGCGCGGCCAAGATCTGGCCGACAACACGGCGCGCCAGACTCAGCTGCAACGTGCGCTGGGCCTGCCCACACCGGCCTATCTGCACACGCCCCTGGTGCTGGCGGCTGACGGTCACAAGCTGAGCAAACAAAACGGCGCCCAGGCGCTGGACCTGAGCGACCCGGTGGCTGCTTTGCAAGCGGCAGGCCGTGTGCTCGGCCTGCCCAACCTGGCCGCGCCAACGCCTGCGCAATGGCTGGCGGGCGCCGTGCCCGCCTGGGCTGGCATCATTCGCGCTTTTGACAGCGCAGGAGAAAACGATTGAGCACCCTTGAATCCGTCGACACCACCGTGGGCAGCGGCGCTGAGGCCGTGGCCGGCCAGCGCGTGAACGTGCACTACACCGGCTGGCTTTACGACGCCACCGCGCCCAACAACCGGGGCAAAAAGTTCGACAGCAGCAAAGACCGTGGCCAGCCTTTCAGCTTTGGCCTGGGCGGCGGCGAAGTCATTCGCGGTTGGGACGAGGGCGTGCAAGGCATGAAAGTGGGCGGCACACGCGTGCTGACCATTCCGCCCGAGATGGGCTATGGCGCACGGGGCGCGGGCGGCGTCATTCCGCCCAACGCGACCTTGGTGTTTGAAGTGGACTTGCTCGGCGTTTGAGCCAAGCATCGGTGGCTTTTGCAGGGCAAAAAAACGGCGCCGAGGCGCCGTTTTTTCTGACTGTCGCTGAAGTTCAGCGAGCCGGACGCGGACCCGACTTCTTGGCAAAAGTCTTGCCCGCCGGCTTGAAGGGCTTGGCACCGAAAGGACGCGGCCCAAAGGCTTTGCCCGCAGGCTTGGCACCCGGCGCGCCGCCGCCAAAACCACCTGGCCGCGCGGCGGCTTTGGGCTCAATGCGCTTGGGCTCCAGGCCCGTGATGGTGGCCACCGGCATGCGTTGCGTGGTGAAGCGCTGAATGCGCTGGATCATGCCGAAGTCACGCCGTTCGGCCAGCGTCACCGCCAGGCCGGTGCGGCCAGCACGGCCGGTGCGGCCAATGCGGTGCACGTAGTCTTCTTCCTTCATGGGAAGGCCGAAGTTGATGACGTGGCTGATGGTGGGCACGTCAATGCCTCGCGCCGCCACGTCAGTCGCTACCAGCACCTTCACCCGCTTGTTGCGCAGGCTTTGCAGCACGCGGTTGCGCCGGCCCTGCGGCATGCCGCCGTGCAGCGCTTCGACGGAGTGGCCCATTTCAGCCAGACGCTCGGCCAGCACTTCAGCGTCGCGCTGGGTGCTGGTGAAGACCAGGGCCTGGTCGACTTCACGGCCGGTCAGGATGTGGTCGAGCAGCGCGTTCTTGTGGCCAAAGTCGTCGGCCCAATGCAGGCGCTGTTCGATGTCGACGTGGGTGTCGGTGTGGTTCTCGACCGAGATGCGCTGCGGCTCGCGCAACAACTCTTTGGCCAGGCCACCGGTGGCGCCGCTGAAGGTGGCGCTGAACATCACGGTTTGGCGCGTCTTGGGCGTGCTGGTGGCGATGTGGTGGATGTCGTCGATGAAACCCATGTCGAGCATGCGGTCGGCTTCGTCCAGCACCAGCATGTCGATGTTTTCCAGCACCGCCTTGCCAGCACCCAGGTGGTCGATGAGGCGGCCAGGCGTGGCGATGAGGATGTCCAGCGGGCCGCGCAGGGCCTTGAGCTGGGCCGGGTAAGGCACGCCACCCACGATGGTGGCCACCGTCAGGCCGGGCACATAACGGCCATAGTCCATGGCAGCTTTGGCCACTTGCATGGCCAGTTCACGCGTCGGGCACAGCACCAGCACACGCGGGCCGCGTGGCTTGACGAAAGGGCGCGGGCCGTCGCCACGGGCGGGGCGGGGTTCACGCGGGGTTTGCGCTGCATGAGGAGCGTTGAGGTCACGCGCCGGCATGGCAGCACGCTGCGCTTCACGTGCCTTGAGCACCAGGGTCAAAGCCGGCAGTATGAAGCTGGCCGTTTTGCCGCTGCCGGTGCGGCTGCTGACCATCAGGTCTTTGCCAGCCAGTGCTGCGGGAATGGCCTGCGCTTGCACGCCAGTGGGTTCGGTGTAGCCAGCGGCAGTCAGCGCGCGGCTCAGGGGCTCTTGCAGGCCCAGGGTATCAAAGCTCATCTTCGTCTCTCGGATCACGGCGCACGCAAAGGTGCACCGGCGCGGCCGGATTAAGGGCTCACGCTGGGTGAAGTCGCGACTGTGTCCGGGTCAGGACGTGCGACGGCATCGCCGCCGACCCGAAAAAGATGCGCACTCCAAGCAAAACCGGAGCGGCCAAGGCCGAAGGGGATGAACGATTGACTGCCTAAAGTGCATCTAGGAAAGTCAGCCTTCGAGTATAGCCCGAGTTCGGGTTTTCACGCAGGGCTTGTGATGGGCCGGGTGTTGTCAGCGCGTTGAATGCGCTGCGCCAAGGCTTCCCACACCGGGCGCAGCGTGCCGGGCAGGTCGGGTAAGGAGCCCAGCTCCACGCGGCTTTCTGTCGGCGAATGAAAGTCACTGCCGCGGCTGGCGAACAGGCCAAATTCCAGTGCGGTGGCCGCGTATCTGAGCTGTTCGCTGTGGCTGTGGCTGCCGGTCATGACTTCGACGCCCTGGCCGCCGTGGGCGATGAACTCGGTGAAGAGTGCGTACTCGGCGCTGGGTGACAAGCGGTAGCG
Source organism: Rubrivivax sp. (assembly GCA_031379155.1). Lineage (GTDB taxonomy): Bacteria > Pseudomonadota > Gammaproteobacteria > Burkholderiales > Burkholderiaceae_C > Rubrivivax. The sequence goes on along the minus strand of JANNEX010000110.1, from coordinate 2,578 downwards.
CGCGGGGTGGGCAATCACGGCCACGCCGCCTGCGCCAGTGATCCAGCCCACGGCGTCGCGCAGGCGCGCCCATTCGTGTCGCACATAGCCTGGGTTGCCCTGCGTCAGGTAACGCCGGAACACGCTGTGCGTGTCAGGGCACACGCCCGTGTCAACCAGGAAGCGCGCGAAGTGCGTGCGTGAGATGAGGCCAGGGTTGCCCACGTAGCGCATGGCGCCTTCAAAGGCGCCGCCGATGCCGGCGCGGGCCAGGCCTTCGGCCATGTCGCGTGCGCGCTGCAAGCGGCCGGCGCGGGTGGCGGCCAGGCCCGCGCGCAGCGCTTCATTGTCGATTTCGATGCCCAGGCCAATGATGTGCACCGTCTCACTCGCAAAGCTGACCGAGATCTCGGTGCCGCTGAGGTAGCCCATGCCCAGATCAAGCGCGGCCTCACGCCCATGGGTTTGACCGCCAAGCTCGTCGTGGTCGGTCAGCGCCCAGACCTCCACGCCCTGTGCATGGGCGCGCTCGGCCACGGCTTCAGGGGCCAAGGTGCCATCTGAGATGTTGCTGTGGCTGTGGAGGTCGGCGTTGAGCAGGTGCACGGTGGCCATTGTCGGTGACTGGCACGGCCTTCCGGTTCCAAGTTTTGGGGCATGCCCGCCCCCGGCGTGCGGCCGGCCTCGCCAGCGTCATGACTGTTGGTGTCGCGCTGAGAACTGCGACTGCCGGACGTCACGGGATGGCGGCGGCCTCAGGCCATCACCTGCATCATCTCCGGCACTTTGTTTGAGCAGCCCCACTCGTCGTCGTACCAGGCCACGATCTCGATAAATGCCCAGCGCTGGCGGGAATGTGCAAGCTCGCGCAGTGCGCTTCGGACGCTGTGGATTGGGGGGATGACGGGCGCTGCGCGCCGGCTCACAATGCACTGTCTGCGTCCGTTTGATGGGGGTTGCTCATGATCTCCGTGTCGAAAGTGCTACCCCGGGCCGCCGCCGTCGGCGCGCTGCTGTCGGCAAGCGGCGTGGCTCACGCCCTGACGTTCGACTTCACGTTCCTCGGCGGCACCACCGCCCAGGCCCAACAGGGGTTCATCGATGCGGGCGCGCGCTGGTCGACGCAGTTTTCCGACAACGCGACCATCAACCTCACGGTGGGCCAGCAGTTGCTCGCCACGGGTGTGCTGGCCCAGACCGCGTCAGCCACGACGCAGGTGGCCTACAGCACGTACCGGGCAGCGCTCGTCAACGACATGACGACCGCCAACGACACCAGCGCCGTCGCCGCGCTGCCAGCGGCAAGCAGCTTCGGCCTGCTGATCAACCTCACGAGCGACAACCCGAACGGCGCTGGGTCGGCGGTGCCGTACGTCGACAACAACAGCAGCGCGAACAACAACACCATCCAGCTCAGCAACGCGAATGGCAAGGCGCTGGGCCTGGCCGTCACGCCACAGGTGGTCGGCCGCTGCAACACGTTCTGCGACGGCAGCGTCGTCGTCACCACGTCGTTCAACTGGGATTTCAACCCGAACGACGGCGTCGCGTTCGGCTTCTTCGACTTCGTCGGCGTCGCCACGCACGAGATCGGGCACGCGCTTGGCTTCCTCAGCGGCGTCGATTTGCTCGACCGCGTGCCGGGGCTCGCGTCGAACGCGTACACCGTCGCCCCACTCGACCTGTTCCGCTACTCGGCGCAAAGCTTTGCCAGCGGTGTCACCGACTTGACCGTCGACAGCCGCAGCAAGTACTTCTCGATCGATGGTGGCGCCACCGCCTATCGTGGTGCGACCTTTTCCCTTGGCTTGCGCGTGGATGGGGCGCAACCCAGCCACTGGAGGGACCGCCTGCGCCTGGGCATCATGGATCCGACGGCGGATGCGGCCGAACTGCTGGCGATCACCGACAACGACAAGACGGCGTTCGACGTGATCGGCTGGAACCAGGTCGCCGCCGTTCCAGAGCCGCACAGTTGGGCGCTGTATGCCGCAGGCCTGGCGGCGATCCGGTGGCGCTGGCGCACTCGGCGCCGGGGTTGAAACGGGCGCAACACCCGCGTGGGCGCTCTCAGGCCATCACCTGCGCGATCTCCAGCATCTTGTTCTTCCAGTAGCTCCACTGGTTGTTGTACCCGGCCACGAACTTGACGAAGGGCTTGTCCGGCGCGATCGAAGCGTCGGCCTCGAACACGCTGGTGCAGGACTCGCTGCGGAAGTTGGTCGCCACCACCTTGTACTCGGTGTAGGCAAGCATGCCCTTCATGGGCCCGCTGGCAGCGGCCTTCATGGCCCTGGCGCGCGCCTGAAAGCCGCGCTTGAGTTTTTGCCGGGCCGCCGCTCAGCGCTCCAGCCGCAACGTGCTGCCGCAGCGCGCGGCCAAGCTCTCGTCGTGCGTGACGACGACAAAGGCCGTGCCATGTTCACGCGCCAGCGCCAGCATCAGCTCAAACACCGTGTGTGCGGTGTCGCGGTCCAGGTTGCCGGTGGGTTCATCGGCCAGCACGCAGGCCGGCTGCGTGACCAGCGCGCGTGCGATGGCCACGCGCTGCCGTTCGCCGCCCGACAGCTGCGCCGGGTGGTGCGCCACGCGCTGCGCC
>JANNEX010000816.1:0-2653 GCA_031379155.1 Rubrivivax sp. | reverse complement strand
CGCCTGGGCATAGACCTGAGCAACGCGCGCCAGGGCTACAGCCACACCGCCAACGGCCCGGTGGCGGTGCAGATGGTGGTGCTTGACCGCGTGCGTGTGGGCGAGGTCGAAGTCACCCAAGTCGCCGCCGTCATCACGCCGCAGCCCATGCCCTTCATCTTGCTGGGCAACAGCTTTCTCAGCAGATTTCAAATGCGGCGCGACAACGACGTGATGCGACTGGAATTGCGCTGACACACAGCCTGCCTAGGAAAAAGCCCATGGACCTGAACTTCACCGACGAAGAACTGGCCTTTCGCCAGCACATTCGCGCCTGGGTGGCCAAGAGCCTGCCCGCCGACATCAGCCACAAGGTGCGCCACGCGCTGCGCCTGAGCCGCGACGACTTGCAGCGCTGGGCGCGCATCCTGGGCAGCCAGGGCTGGCTGGGCTGGGGCTGGCCCAAAGAATTTGGCGGCCCGGGCTGGAACGCCATTCAAAAGCACCTGTTCGAAGAAGAATGCGCGCTGGCCTGCGCGCCGCGTGTCATCCCCTTCGGCCCGGTGATGGTCGCACCCGTGATCATGGCCTTTGGCAACGCGCAGCAGCAGCAGCGCTTTTTACCCGGCATTGCCAGCGGCGATGTCTGGTGGAGCCAGGGCTACAGCGAGCCGGGTTCGGGCAGCGATTTGGCTTCGTTGAAGTGCAAGGCTGAAAAACGGGGCGACAGCTACGTCGTCAACGGCCAGAAAACCTGGACCACGCTGGGCCAGTTTGGCGACTGGATCTTCTGCCTGGTACGCACCAGCAACGAAGGCAAGCCGCAGACCGGCATCAGCTTCTTGCTCATCGACATGAAAAGCCCCGGCATCACGGTGCGGCCCATCATCTTGATGGACGGCGAACACGAGGTGAACGAGGTCTGGTTCGACAACGTCGAAGTGCCGGCCGAGAACCTCATTGGCGAAGAAAACAAGGGCTGGACCTACGCCAAACACCTGCTGGCGCACGAGCGCACCAACATCGCCGACGTCAACCGCGCCAAGCGTGAACTTGAACGCTTGAAGCGCGTGGCCAAGAGCGAAGGTGTCTATGAAGACGCGCGCTTTCGCGATCAGATTGCGCTGCTCGAAGTCGACGTGGTGGCGCTGGAGATGATGGTGCTGCGCGTGCTGTCGGCAGAAAAAAGCGGCAAACAAAGCCTGGACGTGGCCGGCCTTTTGAAGATTCGCGGCAGCGAAATCCAGCAGCGCTACACCGAGCTGATGATGCTGGCCGCCGGCCCGCTGTCGAGGCCCTATCTGCACGAAGCCATGGAAGCCGGCTGGCAAGGCGACCTGGCCTTCCCAGCCACGCTGCTGCCCTTGGCCGGCACTTTCTTCAACATGCGCAAGACCACCATTTACGGTGGTTCGAACGAAGTGCAACGCAACATCGTTGCCCAAACTGTTCTGGGAAGCTAGGACCATGGACTTCGACTTCACTGACGACCAAGAATCCCTGCGCGACGCCGTGCGCCGCTGGGTCGACAAAGGCTTCAGCTTCGAGCGCCGCCATGCCCTGGCCAAAGCCGGTGGCGCCAGCCGCGCGGTCTACGCCGAGTTGGCCGAACTGGGACTGGCAGGCCTGCGCATTGCTGAAGCGCACGGTGGCCTGGCGCAAGGCGCAGTGGACGCCATGGTGGTGTGCGAAGAGCTGGGCCGTGGACTGGTCAATGCGCCCTATGCCCACGCGGCGCTGATGGCCCCTGCCCTTCTCGGCGCCGCACCGCCTGCGCTGCAACAGCATTGGCTGCCTGGCATGGCCAGCGGCGAAAGCATGGTCGTGCCGGCGCTGCAAGAACGCGCCGCGCGCTATCAACTGGCGCACGTCACCACCCGCGCCGTGGCGCAAGGTGACGGCTGGCTCGTCGACGGCAGCAAGTGCGTGGTGCCTGCGGGTGACGAAGCCGACGCTTTCATCGTGCCGGCACGTGTCTCAGGCGCTGATCGCGACGCCGCCGGCATCTCACTCTTCATCGTGCGCGCAGCCGATACCAAACGCAGCGCCTACCCCACGCAAGATGGTGGCCGCGCGGCTGACTTGCACTTGGCCCAGACACCCGCCACCCTCATCACACACGACGGCCTGGCCACACTTGAAGCGGCGGTCGACATCGGCATCGCCGCCCACTGCGCCGAAGCGGTGGGCCTGATGGACAAGCTGGTCGCCATCACCATCGACTACATGAACACGCGCAAGCAGTTCAACGCCACGCTGGCGTCTTTCCAGGCCCTGCGCCACCGCATGGCTGACGTGAAGATGCAGCTGGAGCTGGGCCGCTCGATGAGCTACTTCGCCAGCCTCAAACTAAACGAGCCGGCACCACAACGCCGCCGCGCCGTCGCGCAAGCCCGGGTTCAGTTGGGCCAATCCATGCGCACCGTGGGCCAGCAGTGCATTCAACTGCACGGCGGCATTGCCTGCACCGATGAGTACATCGCCAGCCACTACTTCAAGCGCCTGACCATGCTGGAGATGACGCTGGGCGACAGCCTGCACCACCTGGGTGAAGTCTCGGCGCGCATGCAAGATACCGCTGGCGTGTTTGCCTGACCGCACAGCCGGCCATGTCTGCACAGGGCCTGTACCCGGGCGCCATCACTGACATTGCCGGCCTGAGCGTCGGCCACGC
>JANNEX010000285.1:0-1637 GCA_031379155.1 Rubrivivax sp. | reverse complement strand
GTGGTGGCGCTGCAAGCCAAGCTGGACGTGGCCCAGACTTTGGCTGGTGCGCGCCGCGCGGCCGAGTAAACAGTCACCGCGCGTGGCCTGGTTCATCGGGCTGATGTCGGGCACCTCTCTCGACGGTGTCGATGGTGTGCTCGCCCTGGAAGCCAGCGGCCAAACTTTGCAGTCACGCGGCCACGCGCACCGGCCCTTTGCGCCGGCCTTGCGCGCGGAATTGCTGGCGCTCAACCGCAGCGGCGCTGACGAATTGCACCGCGCGGCGCTGGCCGCCAATGCCGTCGCCACCGTGTACGCCAAGGTGGTGGCGCAACTGCTAGGTGATGCAGCGTTGGCTCACCACGAAGTCCAGGCCATTGGCACGCACGGCCAGACAGTGCGCCATCGGCCCGGCGAATTTGACGGCCACGGCTACACCGTGCAGTTGATGAACGGTGCCTTGCTGGCCGAGCTGACGGGCATCGATGTGGTGTGCGACCTGCGCAGCCGCGACGTGGCTGCCGGCGGCCAGGGTGCACCGCTGGTGCCGGCCTTTCATGCCGCGTGTTTCGGCCGCCCTGGCGTGGCCTGTGCCGTGCTCAACATTGGCGGCATCGCCAACCTCACGCTGCTGGGCGCGGGCGGTGAAGTGCAAGGCTTCGACACCGGCCCGGGCAACTTGCTGATGGATTTGTGGTGCCAGCAGCACCAGGGCAGGGCCTTTGATGCCGACGGTGCCTGGGCGGCCGGGGGCCGGATCGACAATGTGCTGCTAACGGCTATGTTGAGTGAAGGATTTTTTGCGCGCCAGCCGCCCAAGAGCACCGGCCGCGACTTGTTTGATGCGCAGTGGCTGGGCCACAAACTGGGTTCGACGTCACACGCGCCGCAAGACGTGATGGCCACTCTGGCCGAGCTCACCGCACGTACCGCCATCGACGCTTTGCAAAGGCATGCGCCGGCCGCCACTGAACTCCTGGTCTGCGGCGGTGGCGCCTTCAACAGCCACCTGATGCGGCGCTTGGCCACGCTGGCCGACAGCGCCGTGGCCGTGCGCAGCACAGCGCATGCGGGCGTGCCGCCCGATCAGGTGGAAGCCTTGGCCTTTGCCTGGCTGGCCAGCGCTTTTGTGGCCCGCCGGGCAGGCAATCTGCCTGCGGTCACTGGGGCGCTCGGGCCCCGTGTGCTGGGCGCGCTCTATCCAGCCGCTTGATCAGGCCGAGAACGACGAACCACACCCGCAGGTGGTGGTCGCGTTGGGGTTCTTGATGACGAACTGCGCGCCCTGCAGGTCTTCCTTGTAGTCGATCTCGGCGCCGCCCAGGTACTGCAAGCTCATGGCGTCGATGAGCAGCGTGACGCCGTTTTTGCTCATCTGCGTGTCGTCCTCGTTGACCACTTCGTCAAAGGTGAAGCCGTACTGAAAACCCGAGCAGCCGCCACCTTGCACGAACACGCGCAGCTTGAGCTCAGGGTTGCCTTCTTCGTCCACCAGGTCTTTGACCTTGGCGGCGGCGCTGTCGGTAAAGACCAGCGGCGGCGGCATGTCATCGACGGTGGGGGCCAGCGCTTGGGCAACGGCATTCATGTGGGGCTCCTAGAGAAAACGACCGGATCAAACTTCGTTGGATGCTGCCAGCTTGAGTGCGGGCTTT
>JANNEX010000805.1:0-2411 GCA_031379155.1 Rubrivivax sp. | reverse complement strand
CAGCACGCCGAAGTTGTTGGTGCCACTCGACTGCCATTCGGGGTTGTTGTTGAAGGTGAAGTTCACCGTCGTTTGACCGCTGATTTGCAAGCCCGCCGTGTCAGCCGTGGCGCTGATGGCGGTGACACCTGGCGCTTGCACACTGATGCCGTTGTACAGCGCCGTGGCTGGCGTGGGCGTCTGGTGGTAGGCGAAGAAAAAGCTCGTCGAGCCGCTGCCGCCATTGCCGCTGCCGCACACCGCAGCACCACCGGTGCAGTTGAAGCCATCTTGGTTACTGCCGCTGTACGAGAAGTAGGCGCCGCCCTCTACGGTGCGGTTGTTGGCGGCAAAACCTGAGGACAGGGTCAGGGCTTGGGGCGCGGCCGCGGTGACGCCAAAGGTGATGCCACCGGTGATCGCCAAGGTGGTGGGGTAGACACCCGCGTTGACCACGCTGAGGTTGGCTCCGGTGGTCTTGCCGCCCACCGTGGGCAGCGCGGCGGTGCCGCCAGCAGCCTGGAAGGCGACCTCAGCGACTGGCGCGCTGGCCAGCGCTGCCGCCACCGTGCTGATGCCACTGTTGCAGGCCTGAATGACGGCGAAGGAAGCCAATGGGACGGCGTAGGCCGTGGCCGCGCCATTGTTCAGCGGCGTCACCACCGCCAACAGCTTGATGTTGCAAGGTGCGGGCGCTGCCACCGTGCCGACGTTGTAGAACTTGCCCAGGGTCAGCAGAACGCCAAAGTTGTTGGTACCACTCGATTGCCATTCGGGGTTGTTGTTGAAGGTGAAGTTCACCGTCGTTTGACCGCTGATTTGCAAGCCCGCCGTGTCAGCCGTGGCGCTGATGGCGGTGACCCCCGGCGCTTGCACGCTGATGCCGTTGTACAGCGCCGTGGCCGGCGTGGGCGTCTGGTGGTAGCTGAAGAAAAAGCTCGTCGCGCCGCTACCGCCATTGCCACTGCCGCACACGGCTGCGCCGCCAGTGCAGTTGAAGCCATCCTGGTTGCTGCCGCTGTAGGAGAAGTAGGCGCCGCCCTCCACAGTGCGGTTGTTGGCCGCAAAGCCGGTTGAGAAAGTCAGCGGCGCAGCGGCCCCGCCCGTCACCGTGAAGGTCTGGGTCACTGGCGTGGCGGCGCCGAAATTGCTGTTGCCCGCCTGGCTGGCGGTCAGGCTGCAACTGCCCGCAGCCACCAGCGTCAAGGTGGTGCCGCTGACGGTGCACACCGACGCCGTGGTCGAGGCAATGCTCACCGCCAGGCCCGATGTGGACGTGGCCACCAACGCGGGCGGCGCAGTGCCTATGGTCTGGTTGACAGGCGAGGTGAAAGTGATGGTCTGCCCCGTGAGGTAGGGCTTGGACGCCGTTGCCGCCACCGTGTTGGCATTGCCGACAATGTCGCTGAAGGTGCCGGCTGCCACGTTGACCGTCATCGTGCCCCCGGTGTTGGCGGTGGGCGTGACGAGCACGGTGGCTTGGGTGCCGCCCGCCAGCCGCGTGAAGCCGCTGGCCGTGCCGCCCGTGACCACGATGTCGGTGGCCGCGAAACTGACACCGACATCTTCGCTGAAGACAAAGCTGAAGGTCACCGGCCCGCTGGCCGTGGGCGCCGACACGTTGGTGGCGATGGTCACTGTCGGCGCTGTCGTGTCGGCGCCTGCGGGCGGCGGCGGCGCGGGGGTGCTGGCCGCCGGTGTCGGCGGTGCTTCGGCGTCGCCACCGCAAGCGCCAAGGAAGGCGCAGGCCAGCATGAGGGCGGTCAAAGAAGCAAGCTTGGCAGGGTGTGTCATGGCAATGGTCCTGACGGGTTTAGGGCAAGCAAACAGGGCTCGCGCAGCGCTTGACGGCGCTCTTTGCACAGAGGGCGAATCGAGTGTGTGGTGATGCATGTTGGGCATTGAAACAGTTCTGGGCTCAGTCTTGGCATTAGTTCATACGCGCCAGCGCGCCCGGCGCGACGCCTAGCGTCTTGCCATCAGAAAAGCGCACATTGATCGGCGCCTTGCCGGCGTTGAAGGCCAGGTAGGTGCGGCGGCCGTCGGCGTGTTTGAAAACCGAGTACAGCGGCGTGTCGGCGCTGATGCTGAAGTCGGGCAGGCCCATCTGCTCAAGGCTGAACAGCCAGTGCAACGTGTGGGTGCGCGTTTCGCCCAGTTCGACAGCGCCCCAGCGGTTCCATGACGCCAGGCCTGCAGCCGGGTCGGCCAGGGCCAGATACTTGGCGAACACGTCTTGCCAGATGTCGGGCGGGTCGACCTTTTTGCCTCGCGCGGCCCAGATCGCCTGTTCGTCTTTGAGGCCGGCGAGGTTGCGCTTGATGTAGTCGGGGTAGTGCCCAAAGTAGGTCGACGCCGTGGTGATGGGCAGCAGGTTGATGCCGGTGATCTGGCGCGGGTCGTCGGTCCACCAGGTGTTGTGGATGTACTTG
>JANNEX010000797.1:0-1618 GCA_031379155.1 Rubrivivax sp. | reverse complement strand
CCTCTGTGAACTGCGCGGCGTGGCCGTCGACGCTGAACGCAACACCGCCATGCCCACCGCTTTTTTGATGCAGCAAATGCAGTGGCGTGAAGCGCTGGACGACGCGCCGCACAGTGACGCCGTGCAAGCGCTGGACGACGCTGTGGCGGGTGATGAAGCCACGATGCTGGCCACGCTAACCACCCAACTAGACCAACAACAAGACACCGCTGCAGCAGCCGCCCAGGTGCGTGCCCTGATGTTCGTGGCGCGCTTTCGCCAAGACATCAGCCGCCGCCTGGACCTGCTGGACGAACATCGCTAAAGCTATGGCCCTGCTGCAAATCTCAGAACCCGGCCAGGCGCCAGACCCGCACCAGCGCCGCATTGCCGTGGGCATAGACCTGGGCACCACACATTCATTGGTGGCGGCGGTGCGCCACGGTGTGGCCGAATGTTTGCCCGATGCGCAGGGCCGTGTGCTGCTGCCTTCCATCGTCCGCTATCTGGACCACGGCAAACGCGCCATCGGCTTCGACGCCCAAGCCGCACAAGCCTTAGACCCGCAAAACACCATCGTCTCGGCCAAGCGTTTCATGGGCCGCAAGCTGGCCGACATAACCGGCGCCGACAAACTGCCCTACCAATTCGCCGATCAAGCCGGCAGCGTCGCGCTGCTCACCCGCGAAGGTGCCAAGACGCCGGTGGAAGTCTCAGCAGAAATCCTGGTCAGCCTGCGCCAGCGCGCCGAAGACAGTTTTGACGACGACTTGTTTGGCGCCGTCATCACCGTGCCGGCCTACTTTGACGACGCGCAGCGCCAGGCCACCAAAGACGCCGCACAACTGGCCGGCCTGAACGTGCTGCGCCTGATCAGCGAACCTACCGCCGCAGCCGTGGCCTACGGCTTGGACAACGGCAGTGAAGGCCTCTACGCCGTGTATGACCTGGGCGGCGGTACTTTCGATATCAGCCTGCTGCGCCTGACCCGCGGCGTGTTTGAAGTCGTGGCCACGGGAGGGGACGCAGCACTGGGCGGCGACGATATCGACCAGGCCGTGGCCGACTGGGCGCTGGCGCAAGCCGGTGTCGTGGCCAGCAGCCCGCATGACAAACGTGCCGCACTGGTAGCGGCGCGCGCAGCCAAAGAAGCGCTCAGCGATGCCACCACATTCGCCTGGCAGGCCACTCTCAGCAGCGGTGCAGCGCGCGTCGAACTTAGCCGCGCCCAGCTTGAAGCGCTGGCCCAGCCGCTCATCAACAAAACCCTGTCTGCCGTGCGCAAAGTGCTGCGCGACGCCAAGCTGCCGCGCGAAGAAGTGCAGGGCGTGGTCATGGTGGGCGGCAGCACCCGCATGCCGCTGGTGCGCCAGGCCGTGAGCGAACTGTTCGGTCCCAATTGGCAAGGTCAGGTGCTGACCAACGTCAACCCCGACGAGGTGGTGGCCCTGGGCGCTGCCATCCAGGCCCACGCCCTGGCCGGCCACGGCAAAGGCGGTGAGTTGCTGCTGCTCGACGTCATCGCGCTCAGTCTGGGTCTTGAGACCATGGGCGGCTTGGTCGAACGTGTGATCGAGCGCAACACCACCATCCCGGTGGCCAAGGCGCAAGAGTTCACCACCTTCAAAGACGGCCAGAC
>JANNEX010000790.1:0-6782 GCA_031379155.1 Rubrivivax sp. | reverse complement strand
GGCCAGACCTTGATGGCCGCTTGCGACAGCGCCATGGTGCTGGCCGTGATGACGCACCTGGGCACATTCAAACCCATGACCACGGTGCAATTGCAAACCAGTTTTCTGCGCTCCGTGCCCGGCAACAGCGGCCACGTGCAGTTGCTGGCGCGGGTGCTCAAGATGGGCCGCAACCTGGTATTTGGCGAGGTGCAGGTGCTGGACGCCAAAGCTGCCTTGGTGGCCCACGCCACCACCACCTACGCGCTGCTGTGAACCCAGTCATGACCACGGCGGCCCTGGACTACCGCAGCGCCTTTGAGCTGGCGCCCGTGGGCCTGGTGATGTCGCGCCAGCGCTTGATGATCGACTGCAACCAGGAACTGCTGGCCATGTTTGGCGCGCGACGTGAACAGATCGTGGGCAAGTCTTTCGAGATCCTCTACCCCAGCGCCGACGAATACGAACGCATGGGCTTGCGCATTGCCGCGCAGCTTGACGGCGCGGGCCGCTACGCCGACGAGCGTGTCATGAAGCGCCTGACGAGTACAACAGCCGACGGCCAGGGTCAGCTCTTTTGGTGCCACGTCAGTGGCCGTGCGCTCGATCCGCGCAACCCCCATGCCGCAGGCATTTGGGTCTTTGAAGACCTGTCGGCGCAGCGTGTGCTGACGGTGGAACTCACGCCGCGTGAACGTGAGGTGGCGGCGCTGCTGATCCAGGGCCTGACCAGCAAGCTGGTGGGTCGACGCTTGGACATCAGCCCGCGCACCGTGGACGTCTACCGGGCCCGCCTGATGCGCAAAACCGGCGCCGCCACGACCACCGAACTGGTCCACAAGCTGCTGCAAGGGCGCAGCTGATTCAACCCATATGCCGAGACAAATCTGGTGAGCGCCCATACCTGGGTATGGCTATTTGGCCTAACCTGCCGCTTAATATCTTTCGAGACAAAACATGGACACCCTCAACCAATTGCTGGCTTCCGCCGCCCAGGCGCTGGGGCCTTTTGTGCCCCGCGTGCTAGGGGCACTGACCATCCTCGTCGGGGCCTGGGTGGCCGCGCGTGTCGTGCGTGCGGCAGCCCTGCGCGGCGGCCAGCGTGTGCGCATCGACGAGCGCCTGCACAGCCCCGGCCTGGTGGCCACGCTGGCGGGCGTGGCCGCTGCGGTGGTGTGGTTGCTGGCACTGCCGGCGCTGCTGGGCACGCTCGAGTTGCAAGGCTTGCTCACACCCGTCAACGCCATGCTGTCCCGTCTGATGGGCTTTGTGCCCAACATCTTTGGTGCCGGGGTGGTGTTGGCCGTGGGCCTGCTGCTGGCCAACATCGTGCGCCAAATCCTCACCGGTGTGCTGCGCGCAGCCGGCTCTGAAAAGGCCGCCGAAAGCATGGGCCTGGGCAGCGCGTTGGGCAAAGACGGCTTGGCCGGCATGGCCGGCAATGCCGTCTACGTGCTGCTGCTGCTGCCCACCCTGGTAGCTGCCCTGCAGCCGCTGGGGCTGGACGCGCTGACGATGCCGCTGTCACGCTTGCTTGAGACGGTGATGAACCTCATCCCCAAGCTGCTGTCAGCCGCTATCTTGGTGGGCGTGGCGGTGCTGATTGGCCGTGCCTTGTCGACCATGGTCACGGCCCTGCTCTCAGGCATGGGCCTGGACACGCTGCCGGAACGCCTGGGTGCGGCACCGCTGCGGGTGGCCGGGCGCTCTTTGTCTGAACTGGGCGGCACGGCCTTGATGCTGACTGTCGTCAGCGTGGCCATCACGCAGGCCAGTGAAATCATGGGCCTGCCGGTGCTGACGCAGATGCTCAGCACCACCGGCAGCGCGCTGGTGCATGTGGGCGTGGCGCTGGTCATCGTGGTGGCCGGGCTCATCGTGGCTTCGATGGCGGCGCAGGCCATCCTGGCACGCGCGCCGCGCAACGCGCCGCTGCTGGCCTGGGCGGCGCGCGCAGCTATCCTTTTCTTCGCGGCCGCGCTGGCCTTGCACCAGGCCGGCTTGCCGGCCGAGATCGTGACCATCGCCTTTGGCGCCGTGGTGGGTGGCATTGCCATCGGCCTGGCTGTGGCCATCGGCGTGGGTGGCCGACACGTGGCCGGCCGTGTGCTGGACAAGGTGGCGGCGTCATTCGAAGACCCGGCGGCCCTGGCGCCACATCCACCGCCGCAGGCCTAGGACATGCAAGCTCTGCGCCGTGGATTCGAGAGATTGACCCTGCCTTGGCAATCGATTGCGATGGGTCTGCCTATGGCCGCTGCCCTAGCCCTCACCGGCACCCAGTGGGGCGGCCTTAACAACGCTGCCCTGCCCTGGCTGCTGGCCACCGTAGTGGCTGTTTTGGCCGCAGCCGCCTGGCCAGGGTGGCGCGCAGCTAACGCGCATCATGCGCTGACAGAAGCGGCGCGCGGCCTGGTGCAAGCCGATGCCACCGACGACGCCAACCTGCCCTACCTGTGCACCAGCGAAGACCTGCACCGCGCCAGCCTGGCGCTGCGCCGCCTGGTCGACGTGGCGCGCCAGCGCCGCCTGGAATTGCAAGCCCGTGCCGCCGCTTTGGGCGCGAAGTTGCACTCACGCACCCAAGAGCTCAGCTCTTTGCAAGACCTGTCGGTCAACTTGAACAGCCACACTGACATGCACAGCCTGGTGGGCGAAGCCTTGGACGCGCTGGAGCAGACGCTGGCCTATTCCAGCGCGTCGGTGTGGGCACGCAGCGAACTCGATCCCCAACAGAGCGTGGTGCTTATGGGCTACCGCAGCCAGGACAGCGACATCGCCGGCACCGAGCTGGCCAGCCTGAGCGGCCTGCGCTTGTCGCGCGCCAACTTGCAGCGCTATGAGCAAATTGAAGCCGACGGCCGCGCCATCATCGAGAACCACCCGCGCCAGAGCCTGCTGAGTTGGCTGTGGGCCATGGTCACCGACGACGCGCGCACGTCGGCCCTGTACCGCAGCACGCGCGCCTGGATGGCGGTGCCGCTGAAGGTGCGTGACCAGGTGCTGGGCGTGCTGCGCGTGGACCACGGTGAGCCTGACTTTTTCGACCCCGAACGTGAACGCCTGCTGGCCGCCGTGGGCAGCCAGACGGCGCTGGCCATTCGCCACGCGCAGCTGTTGGCGCACCAGCGCGACATGGCCGTCACGGCCGAGCGCAACCGCATTGCGCGTGACTTGCACGACGCCGTGTCGCAGACCCTGTTTGCGGCCAACTTGCTGGCTGGCACGCTGTCGCGCGCCGAAGGTCTTGACGAAGCCGCACGTGGCCAAGTGCAGACCCTGGAACGCTTGAACCGCAGCGCGCTGGCCGAGATGCGCATGATGCTGTTCGAACTGCGCCCCGATGCGCTCGAAGGTGTGCGCCTGCCCGAGCTGCTTCAGCACGCGGTCGAAGCGCTGGCCGGGCGCGGTGGTGTTGAGATCAGCACCGAGTACGCCGCTGACGCCGGGCCACCGGCGGCGCAGCGCATTGAGCTTTATCGCATCGCCCAGGAAGCGCTGTCCAACATCAGCCGCCACAGCGGCGCCAGCCATGTGCATGTGGGCTGGACCGTGAGCCCGACCGGACACGGCCGGCTGCACATCGTGGACGACGGCTGCGGCTTCGATGTCACCCTGGAAAAGCCTGGCCACTTTGGCCTGGCCCACATGAAAGAACGTGCCGTCAGCGCCGGCGGCACTTTGTCCATCAAAAGTGCCCCGGGCGAGGGCACCGAACTGTTACTCAACATACGCTGGAGCTGAGACAAACCATGGAACCCATTCGCGTTTTCGTTGTGGACGACCACCCCATGATCCGTCATGGCCTGTCGGCCATGCTCAAGGCCGAAAGCGGCTTTGTCTGGCTGGGTGATGCCACCGACGGCACCGACGCCGTGCGCACCATTCCACCGTTAGCCCCTGACGTGGTGCTGATGGACCTGGTGATGCCGCGCATGGACGGTGTCGACTGCATCCTGGCGCTCAAGCCCTTGTTGCCCCGCACCAAGTTTGTCATTCTCACCAGCCTGCTGGACCCTGCCGAAGTGCGCCGCGCCATGGACGCTGGCGCTTGTGGCTATCTGCTGAAAAACGCCTCTTCTCAAGAGCTGGTGACGGTGCTGCAAATGGCGCACAAGGGCCACCGCGTGCTGGCACCCGAAGTCACCGACGCGCTGGTGCAAAACCAGAAAACGCCGCCCCCGGGTGGTGACCTGACGCAGCGCGAGCGTGAGTTGCTGGCGCTCATGGCGCGCGGCCACTCGAACCAGGAAATCTCCACCCACCTGGCCATTGCCATGCCCACGGTGAAGTTCCACGTCACCAACATCCTGGCCAAGCTGCACGCCGACAACCGCACCGAAGCGGTGTTGGTGGCCCTCAAGCACAAGCTGGTGGCGCTGGAGTAGGCGCGCCGCAGTGGTGGCATGACCATGGGCTGCACAATGCGCCCCATGATCACCTTGCATCACCTAGAAAATTCGCGCTCGCAGCGTGTGCTGTGGCTGCTGGAAGAGCTGGGCCTGTCCTATCAGGTCAAGCGTTATGCACGCGACACCAAGACCATGCTGGCGCCGCCTGAACTGTTGCTTGTTCATGCGCTGGGCAAGTCGCCGGTCATCACTGACGGCAAGGTCACGGTGGCTGAGTCGGGCGCCATCATCGAATACCTGGTGGACGTGCACGGCGCTGGCCGCCTGCGGCCGCCACAAGGCAGCGCCGAGCAGCGCCGCTACACCTACTGGCTGCACTTTGCCGAAGGCAGCCTGATGCCGCCGCTGCTGATGAAACTGGTGTTTGACAAGGTGCGCCAGGCGCCGGTGCCCTTTTTCATCAAGCCCGTGGTGCGGGCCATTGCCAACAAGGTGACGGACAGTTTCATCGCGCCCAACCTCAAGCGTCTGCTGGCCTTCATGGAAGCCGAACTGGCGCACGGCCCGTGGTTTGCGGGCAAGGAATTCAGCGCTGCCGACGTGCAGATGAGCTTCCCAGTCGAAGCCGCTGCGTCCCGGGGTGGCTTGGGCGCAGAGCACAAGCGCTTGACGGATTGGCTGGCCCGCATCCGCGCCAGGCCGGCCTGGCAGCGTGCCTTGGCCGCAGGCGGGCCTTACAAGATCATCGACTGAGTCAGACCAGCTTGGCGCGAAACCAGTCGGGCATGGGCACCGACTTGCGCGCCGAAAAGCGGGTCCACACGGTGCGCGCGCCCCCTTCGGCGTAGAGCACGCCGGGCTCATCAGTGCGCGTGATGGTGTGATAGGTCTCGAAGCTGCTGCGCCCCGGGTTGGCCACGAACATCGTCACGCGCACGTCGCCCGGGTATTCCAACTGGCGCAAGAAGTTGCAAAAGGCATTCACGATGACCGGGCCTTCACCGTCCGGGCTGGTCTTGGTGCCGGCCTTGAACAGCCAGTCGAGCCGGCACATTTCCATGTAGCGGAAGTAAAGCGTGTTGTTGATGTGGCCCATGGCGTCCATGTCGCCCCAGCGCAGTTGGGCTGTTAGCTCGTGCACCAGCTTTTTCTCGGTGGGCAACTCGAAGCGCATGGTCGTGCTCACTCCACGCCCAGTTCGCGTGCCATCTTGTGTACCAGCTCACTCAGCGCCGCCACCTCGGCCGCCAGGCGCGTTTGTTCGGCCTTGAGCGCGGCGATTTCCCCGGCGCTGACACCTTCGTCACCAGCAGCCGCGCGTGTGGCTGGCATGGCCACTTCACCGCACAACAGTTGCGCCCAGCGCGCTTCGCGTTCACCGGCAGCACGCGGCAGCTTGATGACCATGGGCACGGCTTTGCTGGCCAGCTCATCCAGGAAGCCTTCGACGGAAGAGATGTCGGCAAAGCGGTGCAGGCGCTCGCTACTCAGCCGCAACTCGGCCGCTGTTTGCGGGCCCCGCAGCATCAACACGGTCAGCAGCGCCACCGCCTGGCTCGGCACTTGCAGCACACGTGCAGCGTTATGTTCAAACTTCAGCACGCGGCTGCTGCTGCCTTCAAAGACCAGGCTCAGGCCCTTGAGGCCGTCGAGCGCGGTGATGACTTCGGCGTCGCTGGCCTCGATGACGGGGCTGCGCGCCGTCTTCTGGTTGCAGCCACCCACCAAGGCGTTGAGCGACATCGGGTAGGTGTCGGGCACCGTGTGCTGCTTTTCCACCAGCACGCCCAGCACACGCGCTTCCAGCGGCGTCAGATGCCTCAAGGCTTACACCGCCTGGCCGTCGTCAGCAGAGATAACGGCGCCGTTGATGAAGTGGCTTTCATTGGCGCACAGCATCATCAGCACGGCGTCCAAATCCTTGGGCTGGCCGATGCGCTTGCGCGGCATGGCCTGCACCATCTTCTGGCCCGCTTCGGTCTGCCACACATGGTGGTTGATTTCGGTGTCGATGTAGCCCGGGCACAGGGCATTGACGTTGATGCCAAAACGCCCCCACTCCAGCGCCATGGCGCGTGTCATGTGCACCACCGCCGCCTTGCTCATGCAGTACACGCCCAGCTGCGGCGCCACGCGCAGGCCAGCCATCGAAGCCACGTTGACGATGCGCCCGCCTATGAATGTGCCCGGCGCTTCGCCCTTGCTGCGCGCAATCATGCGTTTGGCCACTTCCTGGGCCATGAAAAACGCGCCGCGTGTGTTGGTGCCCATCACGGCGTCAAAGTCGGCCGGCTTCACGTCGGTGAGTTTTTGCGTGCTGCCCACGCCCGAGTTGTTGACCAGGATGTCAATCACGCCCATCTCGGTTTCGGCATGCGCCACGGCGGCGCGGATGCTGTCATGGTCGGTCACGTCCAGCTCCACCACGTGGGCGTCGCCGCCTTCGCTTTC
>JANNEX010000742.1:0-6489 GCA_031379155.1 Rubrivivax sp. | reverse complement strand
TGCTGGCGCAAGACGCCGCACCCAAACAGGCGACCACCCAAGCCAAGCCCAAGATCGACGCCACCATGGCCCAGCGCCACCCGCTGCGCATCTTGCTGGCCGAAGACAATGTCGTGAACCAGAAGCTGGCCATGCGTCTTTTGCAGCAAATGGGCTACCGCGCCGACCTGGCCAGCAACGGCATCGAAGCCATTGAGTGCATCCAGCGCCAGCCCTACGACCTGGTGCTGATGGTCGTGCAGATGCCCGAGATGGACGGCCTCGAAGCCAGCCGGCGAATCACCTCACAATGGCCGTTAGCCAGCCAGCGCCCGCGCATCGTGGCCATGACCGCCAACGCCATGCAAGGCGACCGCGAAGAATGCCTGGCCGCCGGCATGGACGACTACGTGACCAAGCCGATACGGGTGGATGCGCTGGTGGTGGCGCTGTTGGCGACAGTGTCGCCAGCGGTGGGCTGACATGATGGCCGCATCACAAACCCGACCACGGCATCACGTCCACGCCTTCGCGCGTGAAGCGTGCATCGCCGCCGTACACCAGGGCGGGGTGGATGGCGCCGAAGTGCCCACGTTCAGTCGCGTACTTGCGCCACTTGGCCAGTGCGCTGAAGGCATCCGACGCCACGGTGGGCCCCGATTTGATCTCGATGGCGGCGACGTCGTTGCCGCGTTCCAGCACCACATCCACCTCGGTGCCGATGTTGTCGCGCCAGAAGTACAGCGGCTGGCGCAGGCCGGCGTTGCAGCGGGCTTTGTGCAACTCATTGACCACCATCGTCTCAAACAGCGCACCGCGCAGCGGGTGCGCCATGACCTGGCTCTCGTGTTGAATGCCGATGAGCGCGGCGGCCAGGCCAACGTCGGTCATGTAGATCTTGGGCATCTTGATCAGGCGCTTGCCGAAATGCGCGCTGTGCGGGCGCACGTAGTGGATGAGGTAGCAGGTCTCCAGGATGGTGAGCCAGTGCTTCACCGTCTTGTCGGACACGCCCGCGTCGCTGCCCAGAGACTGCATGTTCAAGAGCTGGCCCGTGCGCCCGGCGACGAGCTTCAGGAAACGCTGGAACGCGCCAAGATCCTGGATGGCAGCGAGCTGCCGTGCGTCGCGTTCGGCGTAGGTCACGATGTAAGCCTGCAGCCACTCTTGCGCGTCCAGGTCGCGCGAGTAGATGGCCGGGAAAAAGCCCTTGACCAGATAGCCCGCGTAGTGGGCATCCAGCCGGCCCGCCGCACGCAACTCGGCAATGGACAGCGGCAGCAGCTCAATCAGCGCCGTGCGCCCGGCCAGGCTTTGAGTCACACGCGACAACAGCGACAGGTTCTGCGAGCCGGTCAGCACGAACATGCCCACGCGCCCCGCGTCGTCCACCACGGCTTGCATTTCGGAGAACAGCTCGGGCGCATGCTGAGCTTCGTCGATCACCGCCCCTTGTGGAAACTGCTGCAAAAATTCCGCCGGCCGCTGGCGCGCAAATTCGCGTTGCGCGGGCGATTCCAACGACACATAGGGCCGTTGGGGCAGCAGCGCGCGCACCAGCGTGGTCTTGCCCGACTGCCGCGGGCCCGTGACGGTGACGACCGGGAAGCCTTGCAGCAGGCGCGACAGGCGGGCGGAAGCGGCGCGTGGAATCATCTTTACAGATTCGGAGTATCGGTCCGGAATTGTAAAGAGCAAGGCGCGCCTGTCAATCGAAGGACGGCCATCGAACGACAGCCAACGAAAGACTGCCAGGACACCGAATGAGGACAGCCGATCTTGCCCATGACCTTGCGCACAGCGGCCGCCAGCAAGAAGCCGTCGCCCTGTGCACCCAGGCCCTGGCCCAGCGTGGGCTGAGTCCAGAGCAGAAACTGGCGCTGCTGGAAGTGCGCAGTGGCGCCCACTTTGCGCAAGGCCGCCTGCCCGATGCGCTGGCCGACGCGCAGGCCATGCTCAAGGCCGCGCGGCAGGCCAAGAGCCTGGCCGGCCAGGCGCGCGCGCACTGCGCGCTGGCCGTGCCCTTGGCTCGCATGGGGCGCCTGCCCGAAGCGCTGGCTGCCAGCGCTGCCGCGCACAAGCTGGCCCGGCTTGCCGGTGACCCTGCGGTCAAGGCGCTGGCTCTGCTGCGGCGCGCCGACAGCCTTTACCGCAGCGGCAGTGGCAGCGGCGTGGACGAGGCCATGGCAGCGTTGGCGCTGTACACGAGTCTGGGCGACGGTTCGGGCCAAGCCCGCGCAGGCAGCTTGTTGGCTTGGGTGCAAATGCTGGTGGGCCAGACCGAAGCCGCAAGAGCCAGCGCGCGCCAGGCCATCACGCAAGCGCGCGCCAGTGACGACCGCTTTGCCTTGGGCTTTGCCCTGAATGCGCTGACCGCGACGCAGACTGACTTGGCGGCCCGCCTGAGCGGCTTCCAGCAGGCTGCCGACGCCTATGAGCGGGCGGGCCACACGGTGGGCCGACTGGCGCCGCTGGGCAACTACGCCGATGTCTTCGCCTTGCTGGGCTTGTACCGGCGGGCGCGGCGCCTGAGGGTGAGCTTCATGGCCGAACTGCGCCAACTGGGCTTGAACAACGTGCTGGCCGTCATTCTGGGCAACGCGGCAGCGCAGGCCTGCACCTACCGTGATCTGGACTCGGCCCAGCGTTTGATGGCTGAGTACGAGTCGCTTTTGCAGGTTTATCCAGACCCCCGTGCCGGCCTGAATTTGGCGCAGTTGCGTGGCTCTCTGGCCATGGCGCAGGGGCACCCTGCACAGGCCGTGCGCCACTTCCAAGCAGTGCTGCCGCATGCCCAGGCATCTGCGGGATTGATCAGCTCTCACATTACCGGGTTGGCCAATCTGAGCGAAGCCCACCTGGCCAGCGGGCAGCCTGGCCTGGCGCTGCGCCAAAGCCGTGACGCCGTGGCGCTGCACCGCGCGCACCGCCTGGAAAGCCTGGACGGCATGGAACCCACTTACGTCTGGTGGCAGCACCACCGCGCGCTGGCCGCCAACCACCGTGACGGCGAGGCCTGGGCCACGCTGCAGCAGGCCTACACCTTCTTGCTTGACGGCGTCAGAAACGTGCGCGACGAAGGCCTGCGTCGCAGCTTCCTCAACAAGGTGCCCGCCCACCGCGCCATCACGCTGGCCTGGCTGCGCGAGGCCGCCCGCCATGGCCTGAGCGACGAACAATGCCTGGCGCACCTGCAACTGCCCAGCGACATGGGTGAGCCCTTCAAGCGCTTGGTGGACACCGGCGTGCGGCTCAACGAGATCCGCAGTGGCGAAGAACTGCAAGAGTTCCTGATTGACGAACTGGTGGAACTCTGTGGCGCCGAGCGTGTGCTGCTGGTGCTGGACACCGCCGCCGACTTGAACGTGCAGCACACCCATGGCGAACCCGGTCTTGTGCTGGCCGGCGCGCAGATGCCGCTGGACGAAGACACGCCCGCAGACCGCGCCGCATTGCTCCAAGCCGTGACGCCCTGGCTGCTGGAGGCCCGCCGCAGCCACGCGCTCGCCCTGCGCCACGGCCCTGCAGGTGCCGCCGCAGTGGACCAGCGCAGCTGCCTGGTGGCACCGCTGATCGCCCAGCGCCAAGTGCTGGGCTACCTCTACGCTGACATGGCAGGGGCCTTCGGTCGCTTTGCTGACACCGACCGCGACCTGCTGGCCATGCTGGCCGCCCAAGCCGCCGTGGCACTGGCCAATGTGCGTTGGGGCCAAGGGCTGGAAGCCAAAGTGGCCGAACGCACGGCCGCGGCTCGCGCTGCGCAGGCTGCGGCCGAGCAACGCGCCGCCGAGCTGGCGGCAGTGAACACGCTGGGCCAGGCGCTCAACTCAAAAATTGATCTGCACGAACTCATACGCACGCTGGGCGAGAAGATGCGCGAGACCTTCCGCGCCGACATCGTCTACGTGGCTTTGCTCGACGCGGCAGCCGGCCTGATCCGCTTCCCTTACTGCTTTGGCGAGGAGCTCAGCGAGCAGGCAGCGGGCCAAGGACTCACCGGCAAGATCATCGAAACCGGCCAGGCCTTGCTGCTCAATGAAGACGTGGACGGGGCGGCCGATGCCATCGGTGCCACGCAGCTGGGCATGCAGGTGGCCAGCTACCTGGGCGTGCCCATCAGCATGCGCGGCCAGGCCATCGGTGTCATCAGCGTGCAAAGCACCAAGCAGGGGGGCCGCTTCTCGGCTGACGACCAAAAGCTGCTGGAGACGCTGGCTGCGGGCGTGGGCGTGGCCGTGCGCAACGCGCAGTTGTTCACCGAAGCGCGGCAGGCCAGGGCGCAAGCCGAAGGCGCCAACGAAGCCAAGAGTGCCTTCCTGGCCACCATGAGCCACGAAATTCGCACGCCCATGAATGCCGTCATCGGCATGACTGGGCTGCTGCTGGACACGCCACTGAACGACGAGCAGCGCGACTACGCCACCACGATCCGAGATTCAGGCGACGCGCTGCTGACCATCATCAACGACATCCTGGACTTCTCGAAGATCGAGGCCGGGCGCATGGACATCGAGCACCAGCCCTTTGACCTGCGCGACTGCGTGGAAAGCGCACTCGACCTCATTGCGGGCCGCGCTGCCCACAAGCACCTGGACCTGGCTTATGTGTTCGAAGGCGAGGTGCCGCAAGGCGTGCTGGGCGACGTGACACGGCTGCGCCAGATCCTGCTCAACCTGCTGTCCAATGCCGTCAAGTTCACAGACAAGGGCGAGGTGGTGCTGACGATCACGGCCAAGGCCGCAGCCCTGCACATCACGGTGCGCGACACCGGCATCGGCCTGTCGCAAGCCGGGCTTGCCAAGCTCTTCCAAAGCTTCAGCCAGGCCGACGCCAGCACCACGCGCAAGTACGGTGGCACGGGGCTGGGCCTGGCCATCAGCAAGAAGCTGGCTGAGCTGATGGGCGGCACCATGTGGGGCGAAAGTGCCGGGCTGGGCCAGGGCAGCAGCTTCCACGTCACCGTGCACTTGGCCGCCGCCGCGCTGCCACCAGGCCACAAGCGCGACTTCATGGGCGCGCAGCCCGCACTCAAAGGCCTGCGCCTGCTGGTGGTGGACGACAACGCCACCAACCGGCGAGTGCTGGCTTTGCAAGCCGCCAAGTGGGGCATGGCGGCGCAGGACACGGCGGCGCCCGAAGACGCGCTGCGCTGGGTGCAGCACAGCAGCAAGGCGGGCCCGGCCTTTGATGTGGCCATCATCGACATGCACATGCCGGGCATGGACGGCATGGAGCTGGCGCGTGCCATGCGCACCGTCGCACCCAAGCTGCCGCTGGTGCTGTTCAGCAGCCTGGGGCGCAAAGAGGCGGGCGACACCGACGGCCTGTTCAGCGCCTACCTGGCCAAGCCGCTGCGCCAGAGCCAGCTCTTTGACACGCTGGTGGCGCTGCTGGCGCACGGCAGCGCGCCCAAGCCGCCCGAAGCCGCCAAGCCCAAGTTGGATGCCACGCTGGCCCAGCGCCAGCCGCTGCGCATCCTGCTGGCCGAAGACAACGTGGTGAACCAGAAGCTGGCCCTGCGCCTGTTGCAGCAAATGGGCTACCGCGCCGACCTGGCCAGCAATGGCATCGAAGCCGTTGAATGTGTCGAGCGCCAGCCCTATGACGTGGTGCTGATGGATGTGCAGATGCCCGAGATGGACGGGCTGGAGGCGACGCGGCGCATAACGTCAAAATTCAGCGCAAACTCCGGCACACAAAAACGCCCGCGCATCATCGCCATGACCGCCAACGCCATGCAAGGCGACCGCGAGTTGTGCCTGGCGGCGGGCATGGACGACTACATCACCAAACCCATACGCGTGCAAGCGCTGGTGGATGCCTTGAGCCGGGGCCAGGCCCCAGAGGGAAGCTGAGATGGACGTGCTCGACAAGGCCGTGTATGCAGAGCTGCGCGACGCCGCAGGCGCCGACTTTGTGGTCGAACTGGTGGCCACCTTCATGGAAGAAGCGCCAATCATGCTGGCCGACCTGAAGCGCGCGCGCCAGCAGGGTGACGGCGACCTGTTCAGGCGCAGCGCCCATTCGCTCAAGAGCAACGGCGCCACCTTTGGCGCGCTGCACCTGGCCAGCCAGGCGCGTGCGTTGGAGCTCGGTGGCCTGTCGCCCGACGCGACACCTGACCTGGCTGCCATCTCACGCCTTGAAGCCGCCTACCAACAGGCGGCAGCCGCCTTGCAGGAGCTGGCCCGTGGCTGACACCGCGCGCTTGCTGGTGGCCGACGACAACAAGGTCAACCGCCTGCTGCTGTCGCGCAGCCTGGAGCAACAAGGCCACCGCGTGGCGCTGGCCGAAAACGGCCGCGTCGCGCTGGACATGCTGAAGCGCGAAAGTTTCGACTTGCTGCTGCTGGACATTGAGATGCCGCTGATGGACGGCTTTGAAGTGCTGGCCGCCATGAAGGCCGATCTGGCGCTGCGCGACCTGCCGGTCATCGTCACCAGTTCGGTCGAAGGTGTGGCCAATGTCGTGCGCTGCATCGAGCTGGGCGCCGAGGACTACCTGCCCAA
>JANNEX010000701.1:0-13673 GCA_031379155.1 Rubrivivax sp. | reverse complement strand
CAGGTCTTCAAGTACCACGACCAGATTGAAAACCTGCCCGGCGCGACGCAGGTGCGCCAGTCGCTGCTGGTCGATGCCGCCGCCTTTTTAGACAGCCTGGACAAAGACGCGGGCGGCGACCCGCAACTGGCTTTTGAGCTGGCCAGCACCTACTACCGCATCAGCCGTTTGCAGGGCGTGGACAGCTCTATCAACACCGGCGAACACGACCTGGCGCAAGTCAATCTGGCCAAGGCGCTGGCCCTGGTGCCGCGTTTTGTCAGCCACCCCGGCATGAGCAGCGAAGCGCTCGGTCTGGCCATCAACATGCATGTGAGCCAGGGTGAGCTGTGGCAACGCAGCGGCCGCATGGCACAGGCTGAGACCGCCTTGCTGCTGGGGCTGCCCATCCTGGAGTTGGCGCTCAAGCGCGACCCCACAGACACCTGGACGCTGGCCAGCGCCATCAGCCTGCACGGCGTGCACGCGCGCATCCTGGGCAGCAATCTGGCCCACGCCACGCTGGGCCGTTGGGCCGACGCCTGCGCCGCAGCCGACCGTGCGCGCGCCGCTGCTGAAGCGACCACCCTGGCCGACCCCGCCAACCGCTACGCACCCGACAGCCTGGCCTTCACGGTGGGTGAGCAGGCGTCATGCCAGCTGTTGGCAGGCAGGGCCGAAGAAGCCGTGGCGCTGTTCACGCGACAGGTGCAACTGCGCGACCAGATGGCGCTGGCCTTTGCCGACGACATGGACTTTCGCTACCAGCGCTCCATCTCACGCGGCAACCTGGCGCGTGCCTTGTCGGCGCAAGGCCAGCACGGCGCTGCGTTGCAGATGCTGGCCTTGGCGCTGACCTTGGCGCAAGAAGCCGCAGCCGCTGACCCCGGCAACCGCGCCGGGGCGTTGCGCATAGACGCGTTGGAAGTCACGCGCTTGCAGTTGCTGCTGGCCGCCGGTGAACGCACGGCCGCGCGTGAACAGGCCGACAAAGTGCTGGGCCGCCTGGCCCAAGGCGACAGCAAGAACTTCGCCGCCGCGCGCACGCGTGCTGAGGCGCTGCTGTGGGCGGCGCGCGCCTCACGCATCGAGCAGCCGCGCCGTGCACTGGTGATGGCGCTAGAAGCGGCCGTGTTGATGCAGCCGCCGCGCGCCGACGATGACAACGTGACGCGCCGTTGGCTGCTGGCGCAGGCGCTGGGCGAGCAGGCTTTGGCCTTCACACAAAGTGGCGATGCCAGCGCGGCTGCACAAGCCGCGCGTGAAGCGATGGCGCTGTGGCAGACACAGCCGCCCAGCGGCGGCCCGCCGCCAGCGCTGCGGCCGTGGATGGCTGCTGTGGCATCGCTGGCGCCAGCGTCGCCGCGCTGAAAAGAGCATCGTCCACGATGGTTGATGCATCACGTTGGCAAGACATCAAGGCGCTGTTTGAAGCTGCGCTGGAGCGCCCTGCCAGCGAGCGCGAAGCCTTCATCCAGGCCACACCCATGGACGCCGACGCGGTGGCCGAAGTGCGGTCGTTGCTGGCCCACCACGACGAAGTCACCGGCTTCTTGCAGCAGCCCGCCGCCGCACCGAGCGAAGCTGCCAGCGCCGCGCTTGTGGGCCAGCGCCTGGGCGCGTGGCAGATCGTGCGCGCGTTGGGCTCGGGCGGCATGGGCGAGGTCTTTGAAGCCAGCCGCGCCGACGGCAGTTATGAAGGCCGCGCGGCGGTCAAGCTGCTCAAGCGCGGCATGGACAGCGTGGCAGTCTTGCAGCGTTTTGCGCTCGAACGCCAGGCCCTGGCGCGTCTGAGCCACCCACACATCGCGCGCCTGCTGGACGCCGGCGCCAGCAGCGAAGGCCTGCCCTACTTCGTGATGGAGTTTGTCGATGGCAAGCCCATCCACGAAGCCGCCCTGGGCCAGCCGCTCGAAGCGCGCTTGAAGCTCTTCCTGCAACTGGCGGATGCAGTAGCCCACGCGCACCGCAACCTGCTGGTGCACCGTGACTTGAAGCCCGGCAATGTGCTGGTCGACAAGGAAGGCCAGGTCAAGCTGCTGGACTTCGGCATTGCCAAAGCCCTCGACCCGCTGGAACACGGCGACGGCAGCACTACGCTGGGCGGCGTGCGCCCCTACACGCCGCAGTACGCCAGCCCCGAGCAAGTGCGCGGTGAACCCGTGAGCACCGCCACCGACATCTACAGCCTGGGCGTGCTGCTGTACCAGATGCTGACCGGCGCACGCCCTACCGGCCGCCATGCCACCACGCCGCAAGAAGCCGGGCGCAGCGTGCTGGAAGAAGAGCCCACACGGCCCAGCCGCTTGAGCGAATCCGAAGCGCTCGACCCCAACTGGCTGGTGACGCGCAAACGCCTGGCTGGCGACTTGGACCACATCTTGCTGATGGCGCTGGAAAAGTCGACTTCGCGGCGCTACGCCACGGTCGATGCCATGGCCGCCGACGTGCACAACTTTTTGCAAGGCCGCCCCATCAGCGCACGCGCAGCGGCGCCGCTGTATGTGCTGGCCAAGTTTGTGCGCCGCAACCGCTGGCCCGTGATGGCCGGCGCTGTTGGCGGGCTGGGCCTGGTCACCGGCCTGGCCGCCACGCTGCTGCAAGGGCGCGTGGCCGCAGCGCTGGGTGTGCTTGGCCTGGCCGGTGGCCTGGCCATGGCACTGATTCAAGCGCAAAAAGCGGCTGCGGCGCGTGACCGTGCGCAGGCCCACCTGCAAGAGGCGCGTGCCATCGCCAGCGACGTGATGGTGCGCCACGCCGACGCCGTGCACTACCTGCCGGGCGGTGCCACGCTCAAGGCCCTGCTGCTGCAAAACATGATTGGCCACCTCGACATCCTGGCCAAACAAGCCGGCAACGACGCTGCCTTTGCGGGTGAACTGGCCATGGCTTACGCCCGCCTGGCGCACCTGCAAGGTGACCACTTGCTGCTGGCCCAGGGCCATGTCAGCACGGCCGACCTGAACGCGCAGCGCAGCCAGCCGCTGTTTGAAGCGGGCAAGGCCGCGCACAGCGCCAACCCCTGGTACGCCATCTGGTGGGCGCGCGCCTGGCGTGCAAGGGCTAACGCGGCACGTGAGCGCAAAGATTTGGCATTGGCGCTGCAAGGTTTTCAGCACATGGCCGCGGTGATAGAAGACGCCCTGCGCCAGCACCCGCACCATGGTGAACTGCTGTCCGAACTGGGTTCGGTCCACCTCGGGCGTGGCCAGCTCTATAACACCTGGACGCTGGACGATCTGGGCCAGCCCGACGCCGCGCTGCAAGCCTTTGATCAGGCCCGCACCATCTATCAAGGCATCGTCGATAGCGGCCAGGCCACGGCCGAAGACCTGCATCAGCTGGGCACCATCGCCGGTGCTTGCATGATGGTGTGTTATGACCAGGGCCGCAGTGCTGATGCACTGGCGCATGGCGAAGCAGCGCTGCTCAGCCGCCAGGCCAACCTCGCCACCCACCCCGACCATGTGGCCTACCGCAACGGCCTGGCTACCGAGGCCAACAACTTCAGTTTTGTGCTGCTGGAAGGGGGCCAGCCCGCACGTGCACTGGTCTATGCCCAGATGTGCAGCGACAACCTGCTGACGCTGGAACGGGTCGACCCGGGCCACGCGGGCTGGCGTGAAACACGCTTGCGTTCCAGCTTGCAACTGGCCCGTGCGCTGACCGGCGTGGGTCGCGCGAATGAGGCACTGCCGTTGCTGCAAACGCTGTGCGACCCGGCCACCGTCCTGCCCGGTGGCCCCTGGCGCGTGGCCTGGGCGCGGCTTGAACTGGCGCTGGCCCATGCGGCGCTGGGCCACGGCGGTGAAGCGCAGGCGCAGGCCCGGCTGGCGCTGCCCGTCTTGCAAGAGGCGGCCGACAGTCAACCCCAGGATGCGCACCAGGTGCTGCAAGCGCAGCGCTGCCGGCAGCTATTGGAGCCGCCAGCGTCAAGCCGCGCCTGACGCCCCGCTCGGCGCTTGCATCGCCGGCTTCAATATCCCCGCAATCGTGGAGTTTCGATCCGCAATTGCATGCATGTATTCCCGCGAACTTGAGGCCCAGGTCTTGGCCGCCCTGCAAGAGTCCCCTGCCGTGGCCTTGCTGGGCCCGCGCCAGGTAGGCAAGACCACGTTGGCCTTGGCCTTGGCGCAAACCCTGGCGCACTCCTTGGCGCACCCCCGCGACCACGTCTACCTCGACCTCGAGTCCCCCGCCGACCAGGCCAAGCTGGCCCACCACCACGGCGGTTTGCTTAACGCCGCGCAGTTCGCGCGCAACCTGGGTGTGGATGGCAAAACCGTGGCCGGCCACATCGACCTGTTGGTAGACCTGATGTTGGTGCGTCGCCTGGCGCCCTGGCACAACAACGCCGGCAAGAGACTGGTGCGCACGCCCAAGGTGTATGTGCGCGACAGCGGCGTGCTGCACGCGCTGCTGGGCATCAACGACAAAGAGACCTTGCTGTCGCACCCCGTGGTGGGCGCCAGCTGGGAAACCTGGGTCATTGAAAACCTGCTGGCCACCGCGCCGCGCGATTGCCAGGCGTTTTTTTACCGCAGCGCCAACGGCGCCGAGATTGATTTGCTGGTGCAAAGGCCTGATGGCGAGCGCTGGGTGATCGAAGTCAAACGCAGTCGGTCGCCCAAGCTGGAGCGCGGCTTTCACGCTGCGTGTGACGACGTGCAGCCCACGCACAAGTGGGTGGCCTACCCGGGCACCGAGCGCTACCGGCTGGGGGAAGATGCTTGGGCGGTGTCGCTGCCCGAATTGACGCGCGGCTTGCGCACGCTGCAAGTCTGATGCATGGCTGCGCGCCTGGCCTTGGTGTAAGCCGGCTGATGGCGGGGAAACGCTGAAGAAACGCGTGCCGCTGACCATGAGTGCACCGCCCCACCGTGGGCACTGCCGATCAGGAGCATGCAATGGACAAACTGGCACAGCAAACCCACGCGGCGTGGGCCAGGTCGAGGCGTTGGGCTCTTGTGGCCACTTTCGCCGCCAGCTTGGCTACAGCAGGCAGCCCGGCACGGGCCGAAGCCGTGAGCAACGGTGGCTTCGAATTGCCCGGTTTCACCATCACCAGCGGCAGTGACAACTATCGCTATTTGCTCAACGGCGACCGCAGCACCCTCGCCGCCTGGACCGTCACTGACGACGGCATTGGCGAGGCGCCCTACGTCTTCCACAGCAGCCGCTACGCCGTGCAGGCTGGCGAATACGCGCTGGCGCTGAACCAGGGCTCGGGCGTGGCGACCACCGTGTCGCTGGTGGCTGGGCAGGGCTATCAGCTGAGCGCCTGGCTTGAAGGCAACGTGGCCGGGCTGAATTACGCACCGGCGCCGCTGGACGTGAGCGTGGGGGGTGTGCAGACCACCTGGAGCGTCCCCTACGACGGCGCACCCTACCGGCTGGTGACCTTCAGCTTCACCGCCAGCACCACAGACCCGGCCGCCGTGCTGAGCCTGTTCAACCCGTCAAGCGTGGGCGACTTCAAGGGCTACGGAGTGGACAGCGTGTCAATCAGCGCAGTGCCAGAACCCGGGTCATGGGCCTTGCTGTTGGCGGGGATAGCCGCCCTGGGTTTTGTGGCTAAGCGTCGCGCCTGAAAGGCAAGTCACTTAGACCGTTAGGCCAGACCGTCAGGCTGGGCGTTTGCGTCTGGCCTTCACCGCCATGGCCAGCCCTTCCACCAAGCCCACGGTGTCGTCCCAGGCAATGCAGGCATCGGTGATGCTCTTGCCGTACTCCAGCTTGGCCGGGTCGTCTTTGCCGGGCGTGAACTTCTGCGCGCCGTCGTGCAAATGGCTTTCCACCATGGCGCCAAAGATGCAGCGGTTGCCGGCGGCGATTTGTGCGCCCACGTCTTTCATCACCTCAATCTGGCGGCCATGTTGTTTGCTGCTGTTGGCGTGGCTGGCGTCGATCATCAGTTTGCAAGGCAGCTTCGCAGCTTCGATTTCTTTGCAGGCTGCGGCCACGCTGGCGGCGTCGTAGTTGGGCGCCTTGCCACCGCGCAAGATGACGTGGCAATCCTTGTTGCCCTTGGTCTGCACGATGGCCACCTGGCCGTTTTTATGCACGCTCAAAAAGTGGTGCGGGCGTGCTGCGGCCTGTATCGCGTCGGTGGCAATCTTGATGTTGCCGTCGGTGCCGTTCTTGAAGCCCACCGGCGCTGACAAACCCGAGGCTAATTCGCGGTGCACTTGCGACTCGGTCGTGCGCGCGCCAATCGCGCCCCAGGCAATTAGGTCGCCGATGTACTGCGGGCTGATGACGTCCAAAAACTCACTGCCCGCCGGCACGCCCAGGCGGCTGATGTCCACCAGCAGTTGACGCGCAATGCGCAGGCCTTCGTGGATGCGGTAGCTCTCGTCCAGGTAGGGGTCGTTGATGAGGCCTTTCCAGCCCACGGTGGTGCGCGGTTTTTCGAAGTAGACACGCATCACCACTTCGAGTTCACCCGCGTGTTTGTCGCGCAGGGTCTTCAGGCGCTTGGCGTATTCCAGCGCGGCGGCCGGGTCGTGGATGGAGCAGGGGCCGATGATGAGCAGCAGCCTGTCGTCACTGCCGCCCATGATGTGGCGGATGGCGCTGCGCGTCTTCGAAATCAGCGTTTCCACCGGCGTGCCGGCGATGGGAAAAAAGCGGATCAGGTGTTCCGGCGGTGGCAGCGGCGTCACGTCCTGGATGCGCTGGTCGTCGGTCTGGCTGGTCTTTTCAGACAGCGCCAGGCGGTGGTCGGTGGGGTTCGCGGGCTTCGGACTCATGGGCTTCTTTCTTCACGGGCAACAAAAAACCGCCGGGGCTGCCGGCGGTTGTCTGGGGTGCGGTGCGTGTGTCTGACCTACGCGTTTGCCTCTCCAGCCGCCAAGCGGTGCGAGAACCAAAAGTACGTAAAGTAAGAGACAGCCAAACGCATGGCCGCGAATGTATCAGAAGCTGTAGCGCGGCCCCAGGATCAATGGCGGCAGCGCGCGCAGCTTGGCCTAAACCTTGGCATCGGCGCTGGGTGTTGTCACCACCTGGCCGTTTTTTACCGGCAGCGTCGCGCCGGGTTTGGAAGACATGCGCACGACGCCGTCTTTGCCATTGAGGCGGTAGCTGACGTTGTAGCCCACCAGCATTTGCGACTTTTCGCTCACCGTCTTGCAACGCTGCTCAGTCGTCGTGGTGACGTCTTTTTCCTGCATGTTCTTCTGCACCCGATTGCCGGCATAACCGCCGACCACCGCGCCTGCCACCGTCGCCAGCTTCTTGCCGTCGCCACCGCCGATGGTGCTGCCAAGCAGGCCGCCAGCAATGCCGCCAACCACGCTGCCGGCAAGCCGCTTTTCATCTTTCACTGGCGCCTGGTGCTGAACCTGCACGGTTTCGCACTTTTCGTGCGGCGTGACCACGGTCTCGAAGACTTCCGTGGCCGCAATCACCTCGGCAAACTGCGGCTTGTTGAGGCTCTTGAAACCGCTGACTGCACCAGCGCCCAACACCACCATGGCAACACCGCCGACGGCGATGCCCTTCATCATTGACTTGTCCATTCACGTTCCTTCACTTTTCAACCGACATTCTCAGCGTGACAAGCATGCCTTGTGTCGGCGCCAAGCCTGCGCCAGAAGGTAACTTCAGCAAGATTGGGCACGCGGTTTGCCCCCGCCCGCAGGCAGGCCTGCCGTGCGGCTAGCCGCTCGCCGCCTCAAACCCTGCTGCCTCCAGCCGCGTCACCACGTCTTGCACATGCGCGCGGTTGCGTGTTTGCAGCACCAACTCCACTTCCACACTCTGCACGCTGAGCATGGAAAACGCGCGCTGGTGATGCACCTCGTCGATGTTGGCGCCGGCCTCGGCCACGATGGCCGTGATGCGCGCCAGCACGCCGGGCGTGTCGCGCGCGTTGACCGTGATGCGTGCCAGCCGCCCCGCGCGCACCATGCCACGTTCGATGATGCTGGCCAGCAGCAGCGGGTCGATATTGCCGCCGCACAGCACCAAGCCTACCTTCTTGCCGGCAAAGCGCGCCGGGTCTTTGAGCAGCGCGGCCAGGCCGGCCGCGCCAGCGCCCTCGACCAGCGTCTTTTCGATCTCAAGCAGCATGACGATGGCCTGTTCGATGTCGCCTTCGTCCACCAGCACCAGGTCGTCGACATGCTGGCGCACCAACTCGCGCGTGATCAGCCCCGGCTTGCCCACGGCAATGCCCTCGGCGATGGTGCTGGCCCCTTGCACATGCGCCGTGCCTTTGATGGCGTTGACCATGGCTGGGAAGCGCGCCGTCTGCACGCCCACGATCTGCATGCCGGGTTTGAGGTGGCGCACGGCGGTGGCCATGCCGCTGATGAGGCCACCGCCGCCCACGGCAATCACCAGCGTGTCCAGGTCAGGCTGGGCGCGCAGCATCTCGATGGCGATGGTGCCTTGGCCGGCAATCACCGCTTCGTCGTCAAAGGGGTGCACAAAGGTCAGGCCTTGCTCGGCCGCCATTTGCATGGCACGGTCTCGCGCGTCGTCAAAGCCGTCGCCGTGCAGCACCACCTCGGCGCCAAAGCCGCGTGTGCGTTCCACCTTCACGGTGGGTGTGTGCTGCGGCATGACGATGACGGCACGCAAGCCCAGGCGTTGCGCGTGGTGGGCGACACCCTGGGCGTGGTTGCCGGCCGAGGCGGCGATGACGCCTTTGATCGGCACCCCTGATTCGATCAGCGTGGCCAGCTTGTTGAGTGCGCCGCGTTCTTTGAAGCTCGCGGTGAACTGCAGGTTCTCGAATTTCAGAAAAACCTGTGCGCCGATGATCTGGCCCAGGGTCTTGCTTTCTACACAGGGTGTGTCAAGCACTTGGCCGGCCAGACGCAACGTGGCCGCTTTGATGTCTTCGAAGTGGACGAGTTGCGCCATTGCCTGCTTGGCTCCGACCACTAGGCCGCGATGCCAACTATGACCAGTGGAACGCTGGGTACTCCGCGCCCATTGCGGATAACGTTGTAAAGCTCACCCTCGTAATAGCCAGGGCCCGAGGACATCTGCGCTTGCATGGATTTCATCGGCAGGATTTCTATGCCGACATCAATTTCGTCGCGCACATAGAAGGCCAAATGTTTGACGAACAGGTCGTAAGCCACAAACGCATACTTACCGAATTGCACTTCTATGGCCACGCGCTCTTTGACGAAGTCGGTCTGGTTGTAGCTCATGATCGGTGTATTGCCTGATGCCGTGATCGCGGCCTTTTGCTCGTCTGCCTTCATCTGCAGGGTTTGGCGAATCAGCCGCTCGTCGCCGGTTACCCAATAGGTGACGCGGCTTTCCGTCCAACGCAGCTTGCCAAGTCGCTTGTCGAACTCTTGATTCAGGTCTTTTGGGCTGTATTTTAGCTGGCCGTGCATGCGTGCTTCCTGACTAATCTTGGTCAAGCATTTCGCCGCATCAATTTCTTCAATGACCCTCTGCACTTCATTCCAAAGCGCTTTCCTGTGAACCAGCAGGTACTCCAATCCATTGAGGTGGGAGTAAGTCCTGACGACATTCATTCTGCAGCCTGCGCTTCCTCTTCCAAGCTGGCTTGGCGCCAAGGTGCTGGTACCAAAGGTGACTCCCAAGCGACGGCAGTAAGCGACTTCCCCGCCTTTGCCGCATCGTAGATGGGCGTATTCATGGGGCGAACCGGAAGCAGTCCTTGCATGGCTTGCAGAGCCCTTTGCCTGGCGACCTCCGCGTACTCCGGCATTTTCTCGGAGCCGCAGCCCTTGCGGCCTCGCATGACTGCTGATGCAACGGTTGTCCCTGCTCCCAAAAATGGATCAAAAACCCAATCACCCGGCCGCGTCAAGGACAAGACCAATCGGTCCACCAACTCCACCGGGAATTGGCAGGGGTGCGATGTCTTTTCAACATGGTTGTTTTTTACATTTGGAAAAACCCAAACATCGCCCGGATTCTTTCCCAAGGGATTGCCCGAGAGTTGCCCTGTTTTCGGGCCCTTGAAATGTCGCTTGCCAGGGTACTTTTGCGGCACGCGCACAGGGTTCAGGTCAAAGTGGTATTCGTCAGACTTGGTGAACCAGAGAATCGTCTCGTGGCGGCCTGACAACCGCTTCGAGCAATGCAGCCCGTGCTCGAAATGCCACACGATGCGGTTACGAAGCTTTAGCCCGTGCTTGACGAAGAGCGGGTATAAAACAATGTCCAGTGGCACAACCTCGCCGTGGGTAATGAAGTTGCCAACCTGCCAGCAAATGCTGCCACCGTCAGCCAATACGCGCACGCAATCGGCAATGACCTGTTCTTGCCATTCAAGGTAGCGGCTCAGATGCACCCGCTTCTCGTAAGACTTCCCTAAGTTGTACGGAGGCGATGTCACGATCAGCTGAATTGCTTGGTCGGGAATGCCCGAGATGAAATCCGCGCAGTCGCCCTCGAAGACAACGGCGCGCTCGTCGGCGTGAAAGGTCGAGCCCACTTCGCTGGCTGACTTCGCGTCAATCGGCCGCATAGAATTCCTTTCAGCACCTAACAACAGCTAGGCGGTGCCGCCCACGGTGAGGCGGTCAATGCGCAGCGTCGGTTGGCCCACACCCACGGGCACGCTCTGGCCTTCTTTGCCACACACGCCCACGCCGGTGTCGAGCTGCAAGTCGTTGCCGATCATGCTCACGCGGTTCATGGCTTCGGGGCCGTTGCCGATGAGTGTGGCGCCCTTGACGGGGTAAAGCACCTTGCCGTTTTCGACCCAGAAAGCTTCGCTGGCGCTAAAGACAAACTTGCCACTGGTGATGTCAACCTGGCCGCCGCCAAAGTTGGTGGCGTAGATGCCGCGCTTCAAGCTGGCCACAATCTCTTGCGGGCTGCGCTGGCCGGCCAGCATGTAGGTGTTGGTCATGCGCGGCATGGGCAGGCTGGCATAACTTTCACGGCGACCGTTGCCGGTGGCTTTGACGCCTGACAGGCGCGCGTTCAGGCTGTCTTGCATGTAGCCCAGCAAGATGCCGTCCTCAATCAGCACATTGCGCTGCGTGGCGTGGCCTTCGTCGTCGACGTTGAGGCTGCCGCGACGGTCGGGCAGGGTGCCGTCGTCCAGCACGGTCACGCCCTTGGCCGCCACACGCTGGCCCACGCGGCCGGCGAAGGTGGATGAACCCTTGCGGTTGAAGTCGCCTTCCAGGCCGTGGCCGACGGCTTCGTGCAGCAGCACGCCGGGCCAGCCGGGGCCTAGCACCACGGCCATCTCACCGGCGGCCACGGCGCGGCTGTCCAGGTTGGTTAGCGCGGCTTTCACCGCGTGGTCCACATATTCGGCGATCACCGCGTCGGTGAAGTAGCCCAGGCCAAAGCGGCCACCGCCGCCGCCGCTGCCGACTTCGCGGCGCACTTCGCCGGCCACGGTTTGTTCGGCAATCACGGTCACGTTCAGGCGCACCAGCGGGCGCACGTCGGCGGCGCGTGTGCCGTCGGCGCGCGCCACCAGCACCACGTCGTATTCAGCGCCCACGCTGGCCATGACCTGCGCAATGCGCGGGTCTTTGGCACGCGCCAGCTTTTCAACTTTTTCCAGCAGCGCCACTTTTTGTGTGCTGTCCAGGGTAGCGATGGGGTCGGTGGGCGCGTAGAGCACACGGCTGGCGGCCAGGCGCGGTTTGGCGGCCAGCTTGACCCGTCTGTTCTGACCCGCTGCGGCAATGGTGCGCACGGTGCGCGCGGCGTCCAGCAGCGAATCCAGGCTCAGGTCGTCTGAGTAGGCGAAGGCCGTTTTTTCGCCCGACACGGCGCGCACACCCACACCCTGGTCGATGCTGAAACTGCCACTCTTGACGATGCCTTCTTCCAGGCTCCAGCCTTCGTGGCGCGTGGTCTGAAAGTAGAGGTCGGCGTCGTCCACGCGGTGTTCACCAATCAACGCCAGGGCCTGCGACAGCGAAGCTTCTGACAGTCCGAAGGGTTCCAACAACTGCTGCTGCGCAATGGCCAGGCGTTCAAGGGTGGGTTCGCGGGAGATCATCAAGTCGGCCCTGGGCAAACAGTAGGACGCGCATTGTAGGAGTCGGCCCTTGATACCAGCCCCTGTCAGCCCAGCCCCGCGCGCTTAGCAGTTCTTTACCGCGGCTTCACCTGGCGCCGTGCGCCACTTTGGCGGGCTCGGCGTTGAACAGGCACGGCAAGCAGCCGTCAGCTTTCAACCCTACCAGGACAGCTTCATGCAAACCCTCAAGTTCTTCGCCGCCAGCGTGCTCAGCCTGGCCTCCGTCGCCGTCTTCGCGCAAGCCGCGTCCAGCCCCGCCGCCACGCCGGGCATTGACAAGCGCCAGGCCAAACAAGAGCAGCGCATCGACCAGGGCGTGGCTTCGGGGCAGCTGACAAAACGTGAAGCGCACCGGCTTGAGCGTGAACAAGGCGCCGTCAACCGCGCCGAGAACAAAGCCAAGGCCGACGGCGTGGTGACCGCAGCCGAGCGCAAGCGCCTGCATCACATGCAAGACGCGGCCAGCAAGGACATTCATCACCAGAAGCACGACGCGCAGGTGCGCAAGCCGGCAAAGGCGGCTTCTGGGCAGTGACCCTGCCAAGGCCTCTTCGGGCCAGGGATGGCTTGAACTAGATTTCCCGCGCTTCCAAGTCCGCCGCGCGCAGATGATTCAGCAGCGCTGCGCGCTGGTGCTCGCGGCGGGCCACCCACAGCGTGGCGGCGCAAATCACCACGCCGCCCAGCAGCGTGGTCTGCGCCGGCACGTCTGCAAACATCACCCAGCCCAAGGCGGCCGACCAGATGAGGTCAAGGAACTTCACCGACTGCGTGGATGAGATGTCGGCACTGCGAAAAGACCGCGTCAGGCAGTAGTGCCCCGTGCTGCCCAGCACGCCGCAGACGACAAAGCCCAGCCACTGCGAAGCGCTGGGTGCTTGCCACACCCACAGCGCCATGGGCAGGCTGAACACGGTGACGGACAGCGCTTGCCAGAACACGATGACGCCGGTTTTTTCACTGCGTGTGAGCACCTTGGTGATGAGGAAAGACGCCGCAAACACCGGCGCCGACGCCAGCATCAGCAGATGATGGCCACCGCCGCTGGCCGAGAGCTTGGGCCCGAGCACGATGAGCACACCACCAAAGCCCACGGCGGTGGCCAGCCAGCGTTCCCAGTGCATGGGTTCCTTCAAGAACCAGAAGGCGCCGATCATGATGAACAGCGGCCCCGTGAAGCCGATGGCCGTGGTGTCGGCCAGCGGGATGTGCGGCAGCGCCATGAACCACAGCACCAGGCCCACCGTATGCACCGCACCACGCGCAAACTGACCGCCCGGGCTTTGTGGGCGGTAGGCGGCGGCACCCGCGCGCCACACCAGCGGCAGCAGCACCAGCAGACCAAACAGGTAGCGCAAGAACAGCGTCTGCATGGGGTGCAGCTGCAGCGCCAGGCCCCGCATGATGGCGTTGAGCAGGCAGAAGGTGGCGCCGCTGCTGGCCGCCCACAGCAGCGCGCGCACGGCGGGGCTGAGCTGGTCGGCATGGTGGCGCAAGGCGCGGCCCCCGCGCAGTGCGCGGCGCGCCGTCTCAAGCGGCATCAGGCCCACCCGAGTCAGCTTCAGCGCCGCGTTCCAACAAGGCCCGTGCATACAGCGTGTTGCGCGGCGCGCCACTGATTTCTGCCGTTAGCGACACGGCTTGTTTGAGCGGCAATTCACGCAGCAGCACTTGCAGCGTGCGCAGCACATCGGGCGCCAGT
>JANNEX010000687.1:0-6043 GCA_031379155.1 Rubrivivax sp. | reverse complement strand
CTGGCCCGGCTCGCGGGTTTTGACTGCACCAGCCACGAGCGCGGAAAGCTCGAGTGTGCTGCGCACGGGATGCCCGCTTTCGCGGCGAGCGACAAGCGCCTTTGCAATCGAAGCAGCAAACCGTTCTTCGGAGAGTTCACGCAGTACCCCTTCGATGTCGCGCGCATCGGCGCGGGCCAAAAACTGCGCGGCGGTTTCGCCGCGGGTGGTGTCCATGCGCATGTCCAGCGGCGCGTCGTGGCGAAAGCTGAAACCGCGGCTGGGGTTGTCGATCTGCGGGGAACTGATGCCCAAGTCGAGCAAGATGCCGTCGACTTGAGTGATGCCCATGCCGCTCAATTCGGCCGTCATGTCGGCGAAGCTGGCGTGGCAGATGGCAAAGCGCGGGTCTTTGATCTGCGCCGCAGCGGCTATCGCCTCCGGGTCTTTGTCGAAGGCCAGCAAGCGGCCCTGGGGAGATAGCTGCGCCAGCACCGCACGCGCGTGCCCACCGCGACCGAAAGTGCCGTCGACATAGACCCCGGCCGGCTGCGTGACCAAGGCCGCAACGGCTTCGGGCAACAACACGGGGGTGTGGGACCATGGGCCGGCGGTGTTCACCGAATGACCATGTTGGCCAAGGGCTCGGGGCGGCCTTCGGCGATCTTCTTGGCCTCGGCCGCGTCGTAGCGCGCGCTGTCCCACAATTCGAAGTGAGGCCCCATGCCCATGAACTTGACTTCACGCTCCAGCCCGGCCCAGGCACGCAGCTCGGGTGGCAGCAGCACGCGCGATGCGCTGTCGATTTCAACGTCAGTGGCGCTGCCCACAAAGATGCGCCGCCAGCCGTCGTGGGCCTGTGGCAGCTCCATCAGCTCAGCCTCGAATTTCTCCCACACTGGCAGTGGGTACAGCGACAAACAGCCGTCGGGGTTCTTGGCCACCACCAGTTGCCCATTCACGTTGGCGACGAGCAACTCGCGCCAGCGGGCTGGCACGGTAATGCGCCCCTTCCCGTCCAACGTGAGAACCGGACCACCTCTGAATAGCATGAGTGACACAAAAACCCATTAATCTGCACCAATCTGCACTGTATCTGAGGGCTGGGCTGGGGTCAATCTGGCAAAGGGCCGGAATATTCAGTCAAATCAAGCACTTAGACTGCGATTTGGAAGTCGATTTTGAATTGGAAAATCCTTTCAAAATAAGGACTTGGGCGGGGCTATGAAAGTGGTGCTTGAGAAGGCTCTTCTCTAACGGCTGTGTTTATGAACAGAGTCGAAAATTCCTGCAAGCCAGAAGTGTGGGCGCCTTAGAAGACGCCGCCCAGCCCAGTGGTGACACTGCCCTGCAACTCGAACAGCGGCCGCGCCGTCGCCTGGGTGCTGGTGTAGTCGAGCACGGCCTTGAAGTCGCCGCCCACAAAGAACCCCAGCTTCAGGCCCGAAGCGCC
The DNA here is from genome assembly GCA_031379155.1 of Rubrivivax sp. Classification (GTDB taxonomy): domain Bacteria; phylum Pseudomonadota; class Gammaproteobacteria; order Burkholderiales; family Burkholderiaceae_C; genus Rubrivivax. The sequence continues at coordinate 4,611 of JANNEX010000687.1, read as the reverse complement.
GCTGGATATGACCTGCACGGTGTAGCGCGCCTGGCCTTTGACACCGACACGAAATTCGATGGGCGCGCCAAGTTTTTTCAGATCAAACACGGGATCGATGCCCCACTTGAAGCCGCTGTCCGGGTTGCCCGGCGACTTCACCGGCTGCGGCAAAGCGCCAATGATCTCGGCGCGAAACGGAAAATTGGCCGGCAAGGTCTGCAGCAGTTGCAGCACCTGCTGTTGGCTGCGCGCGGTGGGGTCGAGAGGGTCGTTGCGTACGGGCACCTTGGCCATGAAGGCCAGCGTCTGACCCTGCGCGGTAAGCGCCGGCAGCCGAGCCGAGCCCGAGGGGAAAAGCTGCACCGGGCTGAGCACCGGCAGCACCCCAGGTGGCAGCCCGGGCAGGGTCAGCGGCGGGATCAGCCGAGGCGGCTGGATGCCCGCAGGCGCCCGTGCCGACGCGAATGCCGACAGCGGTGCAAGACGCAGCGCCAGTGGCAGGCGCTCGGTCTCGAACAGGCGCGCCGTCGTGTTGGGGCCGACGATGCCGTCGGGCTTGAGGCCATTGGCGCGCTGGAATTCGGTGACACGGGCCTGCGTCTGCGCACCAAAGCGGCCGTCGACAGCCAGCGGCAGCAAGCGCCGAATTTGGAAGTTCAGCACGTCTTGCAGCGCGCGCACGTCAGCGCCCTGGTCGCCGTTCTTGAGCATTCTGGCCATGGTGTTGTCCTGTGGAAGGTGAGGTGAAGAAGCATGCGCGGGTGTTTGCGGTGGCGCAAGGCCATTGCACGACAGCGCAGCGCGCGGCACATCCTTTGGGCAGAGAGTAGACGCAACAAGCCGTCACACGACGGCCAGCGCCGCCCACGCGGATCAGCAAAAGCGCGCAATCGCTCGTCGCGCCTTCGCCGCAGTGCGTCCTGATTGACTTCCCTGGCCCAAGCCCAAGGCAATCACCACGCCACGCCAAACTGGCGCCGCAAGTCTTCAATCTGCGCCGCGCTTAGCGCACCGGGTTTAGGCTGGCAAATGCGCCACAGCCTTGCCGTTTCTTCCAACTCTTCGAGCACCGCACTGGCCTGCGCCGGGCTGTCGTGCCAGACATTGGGGCCCAAGCGGTCCAGCATCACGGCGCGAATCGGCGTGCCGCGTGCGGCCATGGCGCTGATGCGCGTGGCCACCAGTTCCGCCACCTGCGGGTCGCCGGGGCGGTGATAGGGAATCAGCGGCACATGGCCCACCTTCATGACGAAGTAGGGTGTGATGGGCGGCAGGATGTTGTCTTCGCTCCACACCCCTTCGAGCGTTAGCGCCACAAGCTGGGTGCTGTGGCTGTGGATGACGCAGCGCGCATCGGAGGCGGCAGCGTAGATGCGGCGGTGCAGGGCCAGGGTCTTGCTGGCGCGATCACCGCCGGTTTGCACACCGGCGGCGTTGATGTGCGCCAACTGGGCGGGGACCAGGTTGCCAAGACAGGCGTCAGTCGGCGTGATGAGCGTGCCGCCGTCACCCAGCCTAACGCTGATGTTGCCCGCAGTCGCGTGCACGTAGCCACGATCAAAGAGTGAGCGGCCGACACGCACCATTTCGTCGCGCAGACGGGCCTCTTCGCTCACAGCAGTGCAAACGCCTGGCTGAAAAAATCCACGGCGCCAAAGTTACCTGACTTCAGCGCCAGGTGCAGGCCACGGCCACCCACCTGCGCATGGCACCAAGGCACGCCGGGTGCGATCTGCGGGCCGATTTGCAATTGCGTGACGCCCAGCGCCTGCACACAGGCACCCGAGGTCTCGCCACCGGCCACCAACAACTGGCCCACGCCCGCTTGCACCAGGCCAAGGGCTACGCGGGCCAGTGCGGCTTCCACCAGCGCGCCGGCACGCTCGCTGCCCAGCAATGCTTGCACAGCAAGCACGGCGTCTGGGCTTGCGGTGGCGTAGACAAGCACCGGTCCTTGCGCCAGCTTGGGTGCGGCCCAGACCAGTGCTTGTGCGGCCACATCCTGGCCTTGCGCCAGCAACAAAGGATCAACGGCGAACGCCGCGCCGCCACCTGCAACGAAGTCGGCCACTTGCGCGTGGGTGGCCACTGAGCAACTGCCGCTGATGATGGCGCGGCTGCCCTGTGCCGGTGGCAGTTGCGCGGCTTGCGCATTGGCGCGCAAGCCGTGCAGCACCGGTATGCCGATGGCCAGGCCCGAGCCCGCCACCACCAGGGCCAAGTCTTGCGCAGCCGCAGCCAGCACGCGCAGGTCTTCGTCACTCACCGCATCAGCAATGCCATAAGCCACGCCTTGTTGGCGCAGCGTGGCCATGCGTTCACACACGGCTGCAGCACCACGCGCCACCACACGGTGGTCGATGAGCCCGGCCTGAGCGCCACGCAGTTGCGCTTGCAGCACACGCACCAGGTTGGCGTCGGTCATGGGTGTCAGCGGGTGGTGGCGCATGGGGCTGTCGGACAGCAGCAGGTCGCCCACAAACAGGTGCCCTTTGAAAACAGTGCGGCCATTTTCGGGGAAGGCTGGCGTGACGATGGCAAAGTTACCACCTAACTCAGCCATTAGGGCCTGGGCCACCGGGCCGATGTTGCCAAGCGGCGTGGAGTCGAAGGTCGAGCAGACCTTGAAGTAAATCTGCGGCGCACCTTGCGCACGCAGCCAACGCGCCGCAGCCACGCTCTGCGCCACGGCTCCTTCAACCGGCGCCGTGCGTGACTTCAACGCCACGACCACCGCATCCACGCCTTCGACGGGCGATTGCGGCACTCCTATGGTCTGCACCACGCGCATGCCGGCGCGCACCAGGTTGTTGGCCAGATCGGTAGCACCGGTGAAGTCATCGGCAATACAACCCAGCAAGAGACTCATGCCTTCTTCTCCGGCAACGTGATGCCTGGAAATATCTTGATCACCGCACTGTCGTCTTCCTTGGCAAAACCGGCGCTGGATGCCTGCATGAACATCTGGTGCGCGGTGCTTGACAGTGGCAGCGGGAATTTGCTGGCGCGTGCCATGTCCAGCACCAGGCCCAGGTCTTTGACGAAGATGTCCACTGCCGACAGCGGTGTGTAGTCGGCGGCCAGCACATGGGCCATGCGGTTTTCGAACATCCAGCTGTTGCCCGCGCTGTGCGTGATGACTTCGTACAGCGCCGCTGCGTCCACGCCTTCACGCAGGCCCAGCGCCATGGCTTCGGCGGCAGCGGCAATGTGCACGCCCGCCAGCAATTGGTTGATGATCTTGACCTTGCTGCCGGCACCCGCGCGATCGCCCAATTTGTAGACTTTGGCGGCCATGGCATCCAGCACGCCAGCGCAGCCTTCGTAGGCTTGGGCGCGGCCGGCAGTCATCATCGTCATCTGGCCGCTGGCGGCCTTGGCAGCACCGCCGCTGATGGGCGCGTCCAGCATCCACAGGCCCAGCGCTTCAAGGCGCGCTTCCAGGGCCATAGCCCAGTTGGGATCGACGGTAGAGCACATCACAAAGACGCTGCCCGGCTGCAGGGCTGCGGCCACGGCACCCGCGCCGAACAGCACGTCTTCGGTCTGCGCCGCGTTGACCACCACGCACACCACCACGCTGCACGCGGCGGCCAATTCGGCGGCGCTGGCGCAGGCCGTGCCGCCCTCTTTGGCAAAGGCTTGAGCGACACCGGGGCGCAGGTCAAACACGTGTGGCGCGTGCCCCGCGCGGCGCAGTGACTGCGCCATGCCAGCGCCCATGGCGCCAAGTCCAATAACGCCTACAGCAGCGACGGTGGCTTTCGAATCAGGCATGGCCGCAGCAAGAGTGGAAGACCGCGCAGTGTGCCCCAGGCTCAGCCCACCACGCGCTCCAGCCGCTGCACACGCTTGCTGGCCACCCATGCGGCCGTCAGCGCATTGAAGTGCTGGAAGTGCGCCGAGGCCAGATGGGCCTGCATGGCGGCTTCGTCGTCGTACAGCTCGTACAGGTAAAAGAGCTGCGGCTGCGCGGGGTCAAGGCAGACATCAAACTGCCGACAGCCCGGCTCGTCCTTCAGCGACGTGCACGCATTGGCTTCGATGGCGCTTGCAAACTCGTCCACATGCTGCGCATGAATGCGGAACTCGACGACCAGCACTTGCAGCTTCATGCTCAATCTCAAAACGAAGCAATCAGCCGTGGCAGCCACAGCGACAGTTGCGGAAAGTAAGTCACCAGCAGCACCACCGCGAAGGTCGCAGCCATCAAAGGCCACAGGTGTTTGGTGATTTCGCCAATCGTCGCACCCGACAAACGCGCCGCCACAAACAGCGTGCCACCCACCGGCGGCGTGTACAGCGCGATGGCCAGGTTGGCCGTCATGACGACGCCGATGTGCACCATGTCCATGCCAAAACTCTTGGCCAGCGGCAGGAACAACGGCGCGCTGAGCAGCAGGGCCGGCAGCGGCTCAATGAAGATGCCCAGCAGCAGCAGGCAGACGTTGAAGAGCAGCAAAAACATCCACGGCTCGGTGGCCACCAGCTTGACCCAATCGGCCATTTGCACCGCCACCTGCTCCACCGTGATGAGCCAGGCCATGGCGCCAGTGGCGCCGATGACCAGCATCACGGTGGCACTCATCATGAAGGCGTTGAGCAGCAACTGCGGTATGTCGCGCCAGC
>JANNEX010000681.1:0-10317 GCA_031379155.1 Rubrivivax sp. | reverse complement strand
GCGATGTAGGCCACGCGCTGGTGCCCGCCTTCGGCCAGGAAATGCGCGACCGCTCGCCCACCACCGTGGTTGTCAGACCTGACGGTGCTGATGCGCCCCTTGTTGCTGGTGCGGTTGAACATCACCACGGGAATGCGCGCGTCGGCAATCTGCTGCGCCAGCCCAGAAGACAGGTGGGTGGACGCCATCACGATGCCGTCGATCTGGTAGCGCAGCAGTTCCACCAGCAGCTCGTCGGCATCTTCAGTCTCGGTGATGAACAGCAGCACGTGGTAACTGTCTTTTTGCAGCCGTTGCGACAGCTCTTCGGGGACCACGGGGTAGAACTGGTTTTGCAGGTTGGACAGCACCACCGCAATCATCCGGCTGCGCTTGGAGCTGAGCGTGCTGGCTATGGCGTTGGGCCGGTAGCCCAGTTTGCGCGCGGCGTCCAGCACGCGCCCCCGGGTTTGTGGTGCCACGCTGGCGCCGGCTGTGAAGCTGCGGCTGACCGCCGACTGCGACACCTCGGCCAGGCGCGCCGCGTCGATGGAGGTCACGCTGCGCCGCTGGGCTTGCCGCGCTGGCCGACGCAGGGGTCTGGGGCTTGTAGTCATGCCGCTGTCCACGCTACTGGGCCCAGCCCGCGCCCGGCGCCTGTGACGCGCGCACGGCGGCTGTCCAGGCGCTGGCTGGGGGTGCGTGGCAGGGCGGCTGTCATGGTTGTGGTGGGTCAGGGTTTTTTGGAGTAGCGGCGCACGGCAGCGTCGCTGTGGGCTTCGACGTCCCTCAGGATGGCCTCGACGGTGGTGCGAACCTTGGCATCGGCCCCGGCAAGGGAAACGGCGCTGGCGCCGCGCTTGAGATGGCGGATCACGGTGTGCTCCTTGGGGGGAATGGGATGGCCCGGGCCGCGCGCTCGGGGCGGCAGGCGCTAGTGAAGCCAATGACGCAGGTGGCGCTCATCCGGGCCAGCGTTTCAGGCCGGGGTCAACGATGTAGCGCAGGTCGTCGAGTACATCCAGGCCGATCTGCTGGCAGATGTGCAGCACATCCATCATCACCCAGTTGTCGATGATCTTGCCGTCTCGGTCGGTGCGGTACCAGTCGGCCACGCGCATCTCCACGCGGCGCCCGGAAGGCGGCAGGCCCAGCCACTGGCCGCCAGTGTGCGTGCCGTACAGCGAGGGCCAACCGGCGGTGACGGCAAAGTGCCCGTCACCCAGGCGGATGTAGTGGCCCGGTGCATCTTCGGGCCCGGTGTGGTCGCGCACGATGCCTTCGCGATCAGGGAAGGCCTGAATGAACAGCGCGCCGTGGAAGTCCAGAAAACCGCGCTGGCCGCGACTGCTGCCGATGCCGGCCGGGCCGTACCACATCATGTTCTTGTGCCAGTGCGGACTGTGTTTGCTGCGCGTGGCAGCCAAGTTTTTCAGCTCGTCGCCCTTGGCCAGACCCAGCTGCATTTCGCGCACTGCCGTCAGCGTGACGGCACCCAGTTCAGCGTCCATGCTCTCGGCCGTGGCGCCGCTGTCGCAGGGCGGAAAGGCCCAGGCCTCGGCCGAGCCCGGCATGCGGCGAAACGGGTAGAGATTGGCTTGGCGCAACAGGTCGACGATGTCCAGCAGCACATAGACCTTGGCGATGCGCCCTTCGCGAAAGACGGCGTTGATGCCCAACCGCAAGCTACACAAGCCGTGCGTGGGCGCGATGCCCAGCCAGGGGGCGGCCAGGTTGCCCATCAGCACACCCCAGGTGCTGACACATTCGCGGCCTTCGTACTCACCGGCCAGCATGAAAACCATGCGGGCTTCCCAGTCTGGGAAGGCTTGGCGCAGCGGGTCCCAGAAACGCGCTGCGGCCTCGGCGTTGCCCTGCAGGTCATTGAAGGGGTGGAAGACGCGCCAGACAGCGTCAGGGTGGCAGTAGGCAGCCAGCGTTTGGTCGATGGCTGCGGCGCCGTCCGATTCAGACAGGCGATAAAGCAGCTCACTGAGCTTGCGCTTGTTGTTGACGTGGTCGGTCATGGACTCAGGTTGCGATGGGTTTCACGACGGGCTGGGCTACCGTCACAGCGTCATGGCTGGCTTGCAGCTTGCCCGCGTCGATGGCCGCCCGTGTGGCGTCGTGCGTGGCGCGGGTGACGTTGAGCATGCCGTAGAAGATGGCGGCCACCAGGCCAGGGACGGTGGACAACACAAAGGCGGCTGCCAGGCCCATGAGCACGGGCGCGTCCACCTGCCCCGGCGTGGCCTTGGCGGGGAAGGCCACCCACGCCAAAACCCAGCCGGCCAGCGCGGTGCCCAGGGCTTGGTCCACACGGGCAAAGAAGGTGCGTGTGGCATACAGCGCGCCTTCCTGGCGGATGCCGTACTTCAGTTCGTTCTCGTCTGCGATGTCGGCGAGCGCCGAATAAATCGTCGTCGTCATGATGCTGTAGGGCGCATGCTGCAGCAGCGAAAACGCGATCAGTATCACCAGCAGCCCGGGCGTCTGCGCTGACAGCACGCCGAAGTAGCCCAGCGCCAGCGGCAGGGCCGGCCCCACGCAGTAGATGACCAGCGCGATCATGCCGGTCCAGCGTTTATCGAAGCGGTCGTGCAAGCGTTTGACGCAGAACGCGGCGAAGACGTAGCCGATGAAACTGCCCACCGCGAAGAAGGCCAGCTGGTCGTTGCGCAGTTGCCAGAAGTAGGTGGCGTTGTAGATCCACAAGCCGCCGCGCACGCCGGTCATCATCGACAGAAAAAACAGCCCCACCAGCAGCACCAGGTAGTTGCGGTTGCGCAGCACGCGCCACACATCGCGCCCCCATTCGCGCGCGCCGAAGTTGGGCGTGGCCGCAGCCGGCTGCACGAGGTAAGGAATGCGCCGCTTGGTGACCTGGCTGGAAAACAGCAAGCATACGAGCACGATGATGGCGATGGTGATGGAGAACGGTTCCCACCGCGTCGGGTCCAGTGCGCCGTTGGGAAATTCTTTGCTTGCGCGGAAGAAGACCAGAAAACACAACAGCCAACCGGTGGTGTCGCCAATCCACAGGAAGAAGGTGTTCACGCCCATGATGCTGGAACGCTCTAAGTAGTCCTCAGACATCTCGCCGCCCAGCGCCAGGTGCGGCGTGTGAAACACCGTCATCGCCTGCAGCAGCAGCACGTTGAAGACCGTCAGCCACACCAGTTGCTGCGTGTTCGACAAGCTGTCAGGCGGGTTGAACAAGCCGTAAAACAGCAGCGCCGCGGGCAGGATGGACGCGAACATGAACGGATGCCGCCGCCCCCAGCGACTGCGCGTGCGGTCCGACCACGAGCCTACGAGCGGATCGAACACCGCGTTGAAAGCCAGCCCGATCGCCAGCGCCACGCCGATGGCTGCTGGGTCCAGGCCGCGCACCTGGTTGTAGAACAACATCAGGAACGCGCTGGTGGTGGTGATGACGACGGCCTCGGCCGTGCTGCCCAAGCCAAAGGCCCACTTCATGCGCCAGCTGACGGGCGGCATGGGGGTGGTGGCGGGCGTGGTGGACATGGTGGTGGGTGGTGGCTTCAGGCGATCAGGTTGAGGCTGCAGCCCGATTCACGGGGCGAAAAAGAACACTGGCGCGGGTGCCGGCAGCGCGTCTGATAGGGCCAGCCTGCTGTGCACCACGGCGCCCGTCGCATCGCGGCGCGCGGTCGCGAGCGCCAGCCTGAAATGCGCCCGGCGCGGTGCGGTGTGTTCTTGCAAGCGCACGCTGTACAGCGCGGCCATCTGGTTGTCGATGCTGAAGGCGCGCGTCACGACAGCCTGGCTGCTGCTGGTGGCGTTGGGTTCAACTGCCGCAGCCAGTGCAGCGGCGCCCAGCGCCAGCACCTCGGGCCAGGCGTCTGCATCCACGTTGGGGTGATCCACCGCATCACCTTGGCAGGGCGGGCGCAGCTGGCTCAGAAAGTCGTCTCGGGCCAGCGGCACCGCCGCTTCGACTTGCGCGTCGGCGGCTGTGGCCGCCACCACCCACAACCGCGTGATGACGCCGTCGGCAAGATCGACAAACACGCCGATGCAGCGGCCTTCTGGCGTTTCGTCAATCAGCGCCAGGGCTTGCGAAGACACCAGCACATGCGGTGTTGTCGAGAACACCAACGGGTGCGTCGCAAACAGGTTCAGCGCATCCGTGCGGCCGAAGGTGGTGAAGCCAAAGGCATCCACGCGCAAGGTGTTGGCCAGCGCGCCGCCGGCCGTGGCCTGGCCGCGCAACAGTGCGTTCAACACCGGGATGGGGTCGGTGGGGTTGACGATGACTGCAATCATGCCGCACCCCCAACCGCTGCAGCCGTACCCAGGCCGCCCAGCACCTGGCGCAACACGGCCAGTTCATCAAACACCGTCTGGTCGCGCACGATGCGCCCGCCGCGCAGCACGTAGTGGCTGCTGCCCGCAACCAGAATCTCGCGCCCGGTTGGCGCGCCCCACGGTCCGGCCATCGCATGCACCCCGGAGGCCGACCAGCGCAATGCCACTGCCACTTCGTCGTTAGGCAAAGGCCGCGCGGCCCAGTGTTCAATGGCGAGCTTGAAGTCTTTCAGCTGCGCGCGCAACTGCATCAGGCAGCCGACCCAGTACCCGCGCCCCCAGCCGCTGCGGCCGGTGGGCCACAGCACTTCGATGCTGGGCGACACCTGTTGCGCTGCTTCGCCATACAGGTCGTTGCACCAGGCGGCGTGCAGCAGGCGCGCTGGGCCACTCGCGGGGTGGGCGCCGTCGGGCCAGCCTTGTTTGAATCCGCGCACCTGGTCTATCCACACCTGCCGCCAGGCGTGCCGCGCCGGGTCGCCCACACGGTCGGCCTCGGCCTGGGCGCGCGCCACGGCAGCGGGCCCGCGCCCCATTTGCAAGGCGGCGCGGGCGTTGTCGCGGAACAGCCATTCTTCAACGATGAGGTTCTCGCGCACCACGCAGTCGGCCACCGTGGTGGCCATTTGCGACCGGCGGGTGGGTTGGCCGTTGACGGCTTCGACGCCTACAAGCGTCTAGCGGCTGGTGATGCGGTGCGACGAATAGAAGAGACCGGGGCTGTCTTCGCTCCAGATCACATCGTCGGCAATCACCTGCCGGTCAGCGTAAGCGGCCAGCGTGGCCAGCGTGCCTTGCACCACGTTCTCAAGCCCGCTGCTGGGGCCGTTGAGGGTGTGCATGACGCAGGAGTCGGCGTAGTGCGTGCGGCACAGGCCGACGTTCTTTTCTTCCCAGATGCGGTGCGTGCAGCGCACGATGTAGTCAACGATGTCGCTGTACACCGGCTCGAAGCCCGACAACGCTTGCCGGCGCGGACGCACCGCCAGCAACTCCGCGGCTGTGCGGCCGGCGGGTGAGCGCACCGCGGGCAACTGGTCCCAGGCGATGCTGCTGGTCATGCGCGGTAGGCCTGCACCAAGGCGCCGATCTCATCGAACACCATCCAGTGTTCGACCACCAGCGCGCCGCACAAGCGCAGGTGGCTCATGCCCATCAATGCGACGGGTTTGTTCTCGGGGCAGGCGCCAAAGAGTGAGCCTGCGCGTGTGGTGCCTTCCAGTCGCCAACGCACGGCGACGATGACGCCGTCGGTCTCGTCAGAATGGCTGACATGCTCGACATGCATGGTGCCGTCAGGCAGGGCGCTGAGCATCATCAGCATCAAGGCCGACTGGTTGCGCAGGCCGGCAGCCACGCGGCCACCGCCGGCATGGCAGATTGAATCGGTGCTGAAGTACTGCGCCAGGCGGTCCAGCCGGCGCTGGTTCCACAACTGGTCGAACATCACGCGCGCCCAGGCTTCGACGCCATCGTCAGCCAAGGCCAGCGGCGAACGCGGCGCCTGGCCCAGCAGGGCGGTGTGTGGCGAGTTGACGCGCTGATCGGGCTGTGCGCGTGCGGCCACTTGGCGTGCCACCTCGTTCGCGTCCAGCCCCAGTTGGCGGACCATGGCGCCGTTGTCCCGCACCAGCCATTCGGTGTGAACGAAGTTGCCGCGCGTCACGCAATCGGCCACAAAGTGAACGGCAATGCGTTTGCCCGTCGCCGGGCCCCAGCCTGAGGCCCCGCGGTTGGTGGAGCGGCTGAAACCCAGGTGCGAGCTGTAGTAGCCCGCGCTGTCGTCACCGCTCCAGGCCACATTCAGGTGGTGCAACTCGCCATCGGGAAAAGCGTTCAGCGTCGACACGGTGGAGGCCACCACCTCTTCGACCGAGCGCACCACGCCGTAGGACGAATAGATGGTGCAGGCATGGTCGTAGGTGTCGTAAATGCGCCCGATGGCGCGGTCGACCCAGATCTCTTCGGTGATGCGGACGATGAAGTCGACGATGTCAGCATAGCCCTCGTCGAAGCCCGCCATGGGTTGCAAACGGGCCGGTTTGGCGGCACGCAAAGCCTGCGTGTCGACCTGGCGCACACGGGTGACCACCGGACGTGGCGGCAGCCTGAAAGGCAGACCTTCATGCTGGCTGTTGGGCGTGGGTTCCATCATGCTGAGTCGACCTCAAACTGAAAGTGCATTCGGCGTGCATACGCTTGCCAAGCATAGGCCAACGACATGCAAGTGGTGGGTTTTTCTAGGTGGGGAAAACACGAAGTTGACTTTGCATTCGTATGCAAACAGTATACAGAACGACCCCACCAATGGCCCTCAGGAGGACCCATGACTTGCAAGTCAAATCGCAGCCGTCAGCTTCGTGCGCTTCTGTTGTCCTCTGCCACCATCGGCTCCTTGGCCGGTGCGACGGCAGCCCGGGCGCAAGACGCCCCGAAGAGCGGCCCCGCAGCTGACCCCGAGGTGATTACCGTCACCGCGCAGCGCCGCGCGGAACCTTTGCAGGCCGTGCCGCTTTCGGTCTCGGCGCTTACGGGCACCCAAATCAAAAACGCCAACATCACCACGGCAGACCGACTGGAGCAACTTGTTCCCGGCCTGCGCATGGGTCGTTCAGGCTCGGACTTGCGGCCCGCCATGCGCGGCACCTACACCGAGAACGTCTCGGCCACGGGCGACCCCCGGTTCGGCATCTACATCGACGACATCTACCAGTCGCGCACCAGCCAGGTTCCGCCCATCGTCGACCTGGCGCGGGTCGAAGTGCAGAAAGGGCCGCAGGGCACGCTGTACGGTCGCAACAGCTTCGGCGGCAACATCGTTTTCCACTCCGCCATGCCCTCAGACAAGTTTGAAGGCGGTGTGGATCTTCTGTCCAGCAACTACACCCGCTACCGCGTCGAAGGCTTCGTCAATGTGCCGTTCGCCGACGGGGTGGCCCTGCGAATTGCCGGCCTGTCGGAGGATACAAAGGGCTATGTGAAGAACATCGGCACGGGCAACGACTACGGCGGCGAGACGCAAAAATTCATTCGCGGTACGCTGAAGATTGAGCCCAATGCCCTGCCAGCGCTGCAGGTGCTGCTGCGTGCTTCACATCTCGACCTGGGTGGTCAAGGTCTGGGCGGCTTTGGCTACAAGATTCTCGGCACACTCGTCGACCCCAGCTTGATCCGCACGCCAGGCCAGCCCCTGACCTACAACGGCGTGACCTATGCACTGCCGAATGGCTTCAACGGCAACAGCTGGACGGGCGTGGGCATGCCCATCGACACGCGCTTTCGGGACGGCATTCCCGATGTCAATGGCGCCGACATTGGCATACCGACGATCGACGATCCCTACAAGGTGAACTATGCGGGCAATATTTTCCGCAAGGGTTCGCAGGAGCAGCTGGGTGCGACCGTCAGCTACGACATCGGGCAGGTGCGGCTTAGGTCCATCACGAGCTATACCGATTTCGATCTCATTCGCACCGGCGGCAGCCTCACGCCCGTGCTGCTGAACTATTCCTATGCACAGACCACAACCAAGACAATCACCCAGGAATTGCAGGTTCTGTCGAATGGTTCGGTGTCGAGCCCGCTGGAGTGGATTGTTGGCGGCTACTACTTCGATGACGTCGCCCGCGATCGCAGCGTCACCAATGTCAATCGCAGCTATGTGACGGCCACCGCGCCGGCCGGGCAACAGTACTATCCCTTCGGCTTCACCTATCTGCCTTCAGGAACCGGTTTAAACCAGACTACCGGATTCGACAGCTTCAGCGCACAGCAGCAGAAGACCCGCTCGCTGGCCGCCTATGGACAACTGGCCTATACGTTTCTCGACAAGCTGACGCTGACGGCTGGGCTGCGCCACACGAAGGACGAGAAGAGCTTCATGGCGTCGCGATTCAACACTTCCCCCACGGGCCCGGGATCGTATTTCGCGCACAGCATCGACGACCCTGTCAATTACAGCTGTGATGGATTTACTGCCGCCAATGCGGCTTCGGTTTCCGCGTCGCCGACGGCGGTGGAGCAGGCCTACAACTTCGTCTGCGGCAACAACAGCTACAGCTATTCCACCTATCGTTTGGCTGCGGACTACAAGTTCAACCGCGATCACATGGTGTACACAAGCTACTCCACAGGGAGCCATGCCGGCGGCTTCAACACGGGGCCGGTGACGATCAATGGCGTTAGAACCTTGCTGCCGTTTGCACCGGAAAAGGTGGAAGCTTTTGAAGTCGGATCGAAGAACACCTTCTTCAACAAGGCTTTGACGCTCAATGCAGCCGCTTTCGTCAACCAATATCGCGACCTGCAGGCGCAGACTTCGATCCCCAATCCCGCCGCGCCGTTGACCAGCGTCATTGCACTGGTCCAGAACATTGGCAAGGACCGCGCCTATGGTTTCGATCTCTCCGCCGTTATTCGTCCTGCCAAGGACCTGCGCATGACGCTGGACTACAACTGGTTGAACGCCAAACAGATCGACTATGCCGTCAATACTTTCAACTTTGGCGGCACAGCCAGCTTTTGCGGGATCACGCCGAGTTGCGTCGCGTCAACGGGTGAGGCCAACACGGTGCAAGGCACGCCGTTTCCCAACCCGCGCACCGACCCGAACCGCTTCATTCCAGTGCTCGATGCCAATGGGGCCCAGATTGTTGTGAGCGGCGTGCCGCAATACAAATACGTGATTGCCGGCACCGGACGCGACGGTACGAAGTACACGTCGCGCAAGGCATTTTCGCCCAAGCAGACCATCCAGTTTGGCGTGGCCTACGACATCGCTCTGGGCGGCGCTGGCACGCTGACGCCGGAGGTTCAAACCTATTACAACTCCGGCTACATCCTGACCGACCTGACGCCGGATTACGGCAAGAACGATGCCTACTTCAAGACCGATCTGCGGCTGACCTACCGCACGGCAGATGGGAAGTTCACGCTCCAGGCGTTCGTGAACAATGTCGAAAACACGGCGATCATCACGCGCGCCGTTTACACCAACCACCGTGCGCTCTTGGTGAACTACGCGCCACCGCGCAGTTACGGTCTGAATGCGGGTGTGCGCTTCTGATCTCTCGCCGCTACGCCACCTACATCAAAGACCGCTACACCGGCTTCGACAGTGACAGCCAAAGGCGCACGCCCGCTGACCTGACCGACTTCCGCGGCTTCATGGACCGCCTGCGCAGTGGCGGTGGCGCGCCCACTCGTGTGCTGGGGCAACTTCGAAGGCCCGCACCACAAGGACGTGCCGCTCGCCACCATCTTACCCACGGTGCTGAAGGCCAAGCCGCAAGGCCTGCTGTTCGAAACCGCGAAACCGCGCCACGGCCACGAGTGGGTCACCGTCCGCGACATGCGCTCGCTGGTTCCGCAAGACAAGGTCTTGATCCCGGGTGTGCTTGACACCACCACCCACTTCATCGCTCACCCGGAGCTGATCACCCAACGCCTTCAGCGCTTTGTGGACGTCGTGGTGGGCGCCGAGCGCGTCATCGCTGGCAGCGACTGCGGCTTTGGCACCTTTGCCGGCTTCGGCGCGGTGGATGAGGACATCGTCTTTGGCCTTCAAGTCCAGCCACAGCACCAGGTCCACGCCGGCCTGCCGCTCGCGGTTGGCGTCAACACACGTCGATGGAAGCGTCGTCGCACGACACGTATCGCGCGCCGGATGTGGCGGCGCTGCAGGTCGGTGGCGGTCAGGATCAAGGGTTCTTGGGTTCTTGGGTTCGTGGGTTCTTGCGTTCTTGTGGTTTGCGATGCGGTCAGCCCTTGACCGCGCCTTGGGTCAGTCCGGAGACGATCTGCTTCTGGAACAAGGCCACCAGAATGATGAGCGGGATGGTGATGCTGACCGCGCCGGCCACGCCCTGCATCAGCAGCGCGTCGCTTTCGGCAGTGATGGCGCCCGCAATAGCCGCCGGCATGGTCATGCGGTCGGCATTGGTAAGGGCCGAGCTGAGCATGAAGTCGTTGTAGGCCAGCAGAAAGCTGAACAGGCCTGTCGTCACC
>JANNEX010000245.1:0-3567 GCA_031379155.1 Rubrivivax sp. | reverse complement strand
GCCAAGCTGCTGCTGGCGGTGCAAGAGCGGGTGTTTGAGGCCGCTGACAGTGGAGCCCCCGAGCTGCCCGCCTTGATCGCTCACTACCGCCGCGTGCGCGAGGGTCTGGGCTACCGCAAGAGCGCCGCCCAGTGGGGCGCTTTCCCGGCCGACCCCTACAGCCACACGCCGTCTGAAGGCGGTGCGCAGCAGCCGGGCATGACCGGCCAGGTCAAGGAAGAGATCCTCACACGGTGGGGCGAACTGGGCCTGCGCATGCAGCGTGGCCTGGTGCACTTCGACCCCGTGCTGCTTGACGAAGCCGAGTTGCCGGCAGACGGTGCGGCGCTGAACTTCACTTGGGCGCAGCTGCCCTACAGCTACCGCCGTGGCCCTGCGACGCAGTTGCGCGTGCTGCGCGAAGAGGGCTGGGTGAATTGCCCTGAGCGGCGCTTCGATGCCGTTGGCGTGAAGGCCGTCGAGGCGCAGGTCTGCTTCGATCAGGCGTGAATCTGGTGTGAGGCGCAGCGCCGCCAGTGGCGCGCGCAGCCTCAGGTGATGACCGTGGGCTGCGTGCGGCCGGTGGCTGCGCGGATGCCGGCCAGCATTTCTGCGGCGGCGATCAGCGGCGCCAGCGCGGCCTGGGTTTCGATGCCGTGTTGGCTGGCATCGGGCTCGTAGGCTTCGAGGTAGACACGCAGCGTCGCGCCTTCGGTGCCGGTGCCCGAGAGGCGAAAGACGATGCGGTTGCCACCCGCAAAGACGATGCGCAGCCCTTGCCCCGAGCTGACGCTGTGATCGACCGGGTCGGTGTAGGCAAAGTCGTCAGCGTGGGTGATGAGCGCCGCGCCCACGCGCTGGCCGGGCAGCGACACCAGGCGCTCGCGCAGGCGCGCCATCATGGCATGCGCCGCGCCTGCATCCACACCTTCGTAGTCGTGGCGCGAGTAGACATGACGGCCGAAACGCTGCCAGTGTTGGCGCACCACGGTCTCCACCGACTCGCCGCGCACGGCCAGGATGTTGAGCCAGAACAGCACCGCCCACAGGCCGTCTTTTTCGCGCACATGGTCGCTGCCGGTGCCGGCACTTTCTTCACCGCACAGCGTGATGCGGCCAGCGTCGAGCAAGTTGCCAAAAAACTTCCAGCCGGTGGGTGTCTCGTAGCAGGGAATGCCCAGAGCCGCAGCCACCGCATCAAGCGCTGCGCTGGTGGGCATGGAGCGCGCCACACCCTTGAGGCCCTTGGCGTAGCCCGACACCAGGTGTGCGTTGGCGGCCAGCACGGCCAGGCTGTCGCTGGGTGTGACGACGAAGCGGCGGCCAACGATCATGTTGCGGTCGCCGTCGCCGTCGCTGGCGGCGCCGAAGTCGGGTGCGTCGTTGGCGAACATCGCCGCCATCAGCTCGGTGGCGTAGGTCGGGTTGGGGTCGGGGTGGCCGCCGCCAAAGTCGGGCAGCGGCACACCATTGATGACGCTGCCAGGCGGTGCGCCCAGGCGTTCGCTGAGCAGCGCGCGCGCATAGGGGCCGGTGACGGCGTGCATGGCGTCGAAGATGAGGCGAAAGCCGCCCGATGCGATGAGGCGCGCAATGGCGTCGAAGTCGAACAGGCCTTCAAGCAGCGCAGCGTGCTCGGCCACGGGGTCTATCACTTCGACCGTTATGCCGCTGACGATGCTGGTGCCCAGCGTGGCCAGGTCGATGTCGGCGGCCTCGACCATCAGGAAACGATCGATGCTCAGCGTGCGCCTGTAGATGGCTTCGGTCAGGCTTTCAGGCGCGGGGCCGCCATTGCCGGCGTTGTACTTGATGCCAAAGTCGCCGTCAGGCCCGCCCGGGTTGTGGCTGGCCGACAGGATGATGCCGCCGAAAGCGGCACGCGCGCGGATCACCGCGCTGGCCGCTGGCGTCGACAGGATGCCGTGGCGGCCAATCAGCACGCGGCCAAAGCCGTTGGCCGCTGCCATGCGCACGATGGTCTGGATGGCGCGGTCGTTGAAGTAGCGGCCGTCGCCGCCGAGCACCAGCGTCTTGCCGGCAAAGCCCTCGAGCGAGTCAAATATCGACTGCACGAAATTCTCAAGGTAGCCGCTTTGCTGGAACACCGCCACCTTCTTGCGCAGGCCTGACGTGCCGGGCCGCTGGCCTTGAATCGGGCGCGTCGGCAGCGTTTGCATGGGCGTGCGCAGGCCAGCCTAGGCGGGCAAGCGGGCCAGCATCTCGGCCGTGACGAGGGTGATGCCACGTTCGCTGCGCGAGAAACGTGCCGCGTCGGCCGCTGCATCTTCGCCCACCACCAAGCCGTCAGGGATGGTGCAGCCGCGGTCCACCACCACGCGCTTCAGGCGCGCGTGGCGGCCAACCACCACGCCAGGCAGCAGCACCGACCACTCGACACGCGCATACGAGTGCACACGCACGGCCGAGAACAACACCGAGCGGTGCACTGACCCGGAAATGATGCTGCCGCCCGAGATCAGCGATTCAATGGCCATGCCGCGCCGGTCGGGCTCGTCGTGCACAAACTTGGCCGGCGCCAGCTGAGCCTGATGGGTCCAGATGGGCCAGTGTGTGTCGTACAGGTTGAGCAGCGGTTCGGTGGCCGTGAGGTCGATGTTGGCGTCCCAGTAGGAGTCGATGGTGCCGACATCGCGCCAGTAGGGCGCGGCGCCAGGCGCCGTGCCCACGCAGCTCAGTGCGAAGGGGTGCGCAGCAGCGCTGCCGGTGCGCACGGCGCGCGGAATGATGTCCTTGCCAAAGTCGTGGCTGGACTGCGCGTCGGCCATGTCGCGTGCCAGCTCGGCATACAGGTACTTGGCGTTGAAGATGTAGATGCCCATGCTGGCCAAGGAGCGGTCGGTGCTGCCGGGCACCAAGGGGGGATCAGCGGGCTTTTCGACAAAGTCGGTGATGTTCCACTGCGCGTCCACCGCCATCACGCCGAAGGCCTTGGCCTCTTCGCGCGGCACTTCGATGCAGGCCACCGTGCACTCGCGGCCCTTGGCCACGTGGTCGGCCAGCATCGCCGCATAGTTCATCTTGTAGATGTGGTCACCGCCCAGCACCACCACGTACTCGGCGCCGTAGCTGTCCAGGATGTCCTGGTTCTGGCTCACCGCGTCGGCAGTGCCGCGGTACCAATGTTCTTCATTCATGCGCTGTTGCGCCGGCAGCAGGTCGACAAACTCGTTGGCCTCGCTGCGCAAGAACGCCCAGCCGCGCTGCAAGTGGCGCAGCAGGCTGTGGCTCTTGTACTGGGTGACCACACCGATGCGGCGGATGCCCGAATTCAGGCAGTTCGACAGCGCAAAGTCGACGATGCGGAACTTGCCGCCGAAATACACCGCAGGCTTGGCACGGCGGTCGGTGAGCTGCTGCAAGCGGCTGCCACGGCCGCCGGCCAGCACCAGCGCCACGGCGCGCCGCGGCAGTTCCAGGCTTTGCGTGAGGTCAAGCGGGGTCATGGCGTGCCTTGGCTGCGTGATGAAGGGATGGGCGGGACGCAGGCCGCTTATCTGGGCCAGTTACTTGGACCCGTTAATTGGACCAGTTAAATGGACCAGTCATTTGGACCAGTAGATGGCG
>JANNEX010000648.1:0-5731 GCA_031379155.1 Rubrivivax sp. | reverse complement strand
AAGTTCGTGATGCCCAGCCGCGCCTACCTGGGGCGCTTCAACTTCAAGGGCAATGACCAGCAAAAGCTGGTCGGCAGCCTCTCGGGCGGCGAACGTGGCCGCCTGCACCTGGCCAAGACTTTGGCCCAGGGCGGCAACGTGTTGATGCTGGACGAGCCCAGCAACGACCTGGACGTGGAAACCCTGCGCGCGCTGGAAGAAGCGCTGCTGGAATTTGCCGGCAGCGCCATGGTCATCAGCCACGACCGCTGGTTCCTGGACCGCATTTGCACCCACATCCTGGCTTGCGAAGGCGACAGCCAATGGTTCTTCTACGCTGGCAACTACCAGGAGTACGAAGCCGACAAGAAAAAGCGTCTGGGTGAGGAAGGTGCGCGTCCTAAACGGGTGCGCTTCAAGCCGATTCACTAAGGCAGCCCTGATCAAGTCCCTCGCGGTTCGCGCATCCTCGCTTTGGGTGGTCTGCGGCGTTGCAAATCCTCGCCATAGCTTGGGCTATGGCTGTCGTTTGCGCCTTGCAGCCCATCCCAAATCGAGGCGCGCGCCCTCGCGGGGACTTGATCAGGGTCGCCCTAAGCTTGGGCGGCTTGCGTGGCTTGCTGCGCGTTCGCAGCAAGTGGTCGTCCGGTGGCCACGCGCGGCCGGCGCGTGATCGGCGCACAATGAGCTGTTGACCTTTTGGCGCCTGGCGCCCGGCAGTCGTATGCGCAACCTAACCCGCCCCAATCACCTCGTCCGGCGCTCCCTTTGGGCGCTGTGCCTGCTGCTGCTGGCCGCCTGCGAGCAAATGCCCAAGGGCGACGAAAAGTCCGACAAGACGCCCGAGCCGGCGCAAAAGCCGCCGGCTGCGGCCAAGGCGCCCACCACGGCCTCCGCGCCGGCTGCACCCGCCGCGCCATTCGCAGCCGCCAGCGCGGCCACGCCAACGGCTGCTGCGCGGCCGGCTTCGGCCCCTGGCGCCACCCCACCCGCACCCGGCACGCCGCCACCCTTCGCGGTGGTCATACGCGAAGCGCGCCGCATCGACGGCCCGCTCACGCTCTGGCAAAAAGAAGACAAGGTCTGGATCGAGTTGATGCCCGCGCAAATGGGCAAGCCTTTCCTGCTCTCACCCAAGATCAAGAGCGGCATCAGCGAAGCTTTTGTGCTGGGCGGCCTCATGGCCTACCCGGTGAATGGTGCGGGTGGCACGCAGGTGGTGGAATTTGTGCGCGTGCACAACCAGGTGCGCCTGCAAGCGCGCAACACCGACATTGCGGCCAAGCCCGGCACGCCAGAAGCGCGTGCCGTGGCCAGTTCCTATTCACACAGCCTCTTGGGCTCCACGCCCGTGGCCAGCCTGCCCCACCCTGACCGCAAGAGTGTGCTCATCGAAGCCAATGGCCTCTTCCTGAGCGACATCATGGGCGTGGGCATGATGCTGCAACGCGGCTTGCGCCAGGGCTACGGACTGGATCGCAACAACTCGGTCATCACCGAAGTGCGCGGCTCTGACGTGGCCACCATCATCGAAACGCAAAGCCACTTCTTCAGCCCCAGCCTGTCGGTGCCTGGCTTCAGCCTGCCCGGCATGCCGGTACCGCAACTGCCCCGCTTCTTGCCCGACGCGCGCAGCTTGCTGGTGGGCTTGCACTACTCGTTAGCACCACTGCCTGATACGCCCATGCCCACGCGCCGCGCCGACCCGCGTGTGGGCCTGTTCACCAGCACCGTGCTCGACTTTTCTGACGATCTGCAACTGTCGCCGCGCCAGCGCTTTGTGAACCGTTGGCGGCTGGAGAAATAAGACCCGGCCGCCGCCCTGTCAGAGCCGGTCAAGCCCATCACCTTCTGGATAGACCGCAACGTGCCGCTGGCCTACCGTGAAACGGTGCGCGCAGCCGTCCTGGAATGGAACCGCGCGTTTGAGAAGATCGGCTTCAGCGGCGCCGTCAAGGTCGAACAGCAAAGCGACGACGCCAAGTTCGACACGCTGGACTTTGGCTACGCGTCGGTGCGCTGGATGATGAACGCCGAGCCCAGCTTCGGCGCCATCGGCCCCAGCCACATCGACCCACGCAGCGGCGAAATTTTGGACGCCGACATCGCTTTTGAGGGCATGTCGGCACGCGTCTTTCGTACCCTGCGCTCACAGGTGCTGCGCTCGCAGACCAGTGGCAGTGACGGCGCCACGCTGAACCCACCCACGGCCTTTGCGGCGCCCTACATCTGGCCCATTGGCCATGCGGGCAATGTGTCAGCGGCCGACATGCCGCCTGAGTTTGCGCGCTGCATGCACGGCGCACTGGCCGCTGAACAACTGGGCTATGCGCTGGACGTGCTGGAGTCGCAGACTGACCTCGACC
The DNA here is from genome assembly GCA_031379155.1 of Rubrivivax sp. Classification (GTDB taxonomy): domain Bacteria; phylum Pseudomonadota; class Gammaproteobacteria; order Burkholderiales; family Burkholderiaceae_C; genus Rubrivivax. The sequence continues at coordinate 3,386 of JANNEX010000648.1, read as the reverse complement.
CTGACGGCCCCATTGCACGCCAGTTTGTGCAGGACTACGTCAAGGAAGCCATCATGCACGAGGTGGGCCACGCCCTGGGCCTGCGCCACAACTTCCGCGCCTCGCGCGCCTACACCGAAGCACAATTGGCCGACGCCGAATTCACGCGCGCCAATGGCACCTCGGGCTCGGTGATGGAATACAACGCCGTCAACCTGCCCAGCCCTGGCAAGACGGGCGGTGTGCCCTTCCAGACCGCGCTGGGGCCCTACGACTACTGGGCCATTGAATACGCCTACAAACCCATGGCCGTGGGCGCCACACCCGAGGCCGAAAAGGCCGAGTTGCTGCGCATTGCCGCGCGCAGCAGCGAACCGCAACTGGCCTTTGGCACCGACGAAGACAACTTCGTGGCCCTTGACCCAGAAACCCTCCAGCTCGATTTGGGCTCAGACCCGCTGGCCTTTGCAGCCAAACGGCTGGACATCGCGCGTGACCTCTTCAAGCGCCAGGAAACGCGAGAGCTGCCCCCCGATCGCGACTACGCCGTGCTGCGCCGCTCCATCGGCTTTGCCATCAACGACGCCACGCGCGCCATTGGTGTGCTGGTGCGCCAGATTGGCGGCGTGCGCACGTTGCGCGACTACCCGGGCAGTGGGCGTGAACCGCTGGTGCCGGTATCGGTTGAAGTGCAGCGCCAGGCCCTGGACCTCATCTCGCGCGCCGTGCTGTCGCCTGAAGGTTTGACGCCGACACCGGCGCTGCAGCGCCGCCTGGCGCCTGACTTCATGGACCGTGCCGAAGGTGGCGTGGCCACCGACTTTTCGGTGCAGCAGCGCCTGTTTGACTTGCAGCGCGCCGTGCTCAACTACCTGATGAGCGACGTGATCGCAGCGCGTGTGCTCGACAGCGTGAACAAGGTCGACAAGCCCGCGCAGGCCTTCCAGCTGGGCGAGATGTACCAGCGCTTGAGTACCGATGTCTGGAGCGAACTGGCCAGCGGCGCGCCGATTGCCGCCGCCAGGCGCGACTTGCAGCGCGACCACGTCAACCGCCTGTCACTCGCTGTCGTGCGGCCCACCGGCAGCGGCCGCGCCGACACCCGTGGCTACCTGCGTGAACAGGCGCGTGCGCTGCTGGCCAAATTGGATGCGGCTGGCCGCAAGCGCGGTGGCTTTGACGCAGAAACGCGCGCCCACCTGGCCGACAGCGCCGACACGCTGCGCCAGTCACTCGCCGCCACCATTCAGCGCCAGGCCTTGTAGCGCTGGGCGGTACGGGTTTCGCGGCTCAGCACCCGCAATCCGTCTTCCGTCGCTGCGGGCCCTGGGCGCGAAGACCGTAGCGCTATCGTGCGGCGCATGAACTCTGCACCGTCCAGTTCCAGCCCATCGCGAATGGCCGCCTCGTTCAACCTGGGCACCTTGGGTGTCGCGGTTGGCTTTGCCATCACTGCCGCGGTGATGCTCAACCCGATCTTCGTGACCTCGTTTTGGGTGCTGTTGGGTCGCACGGTGTTTGTGTCCATGTTGCTGTTGCTGGCCTTCGTGGGCGCGCAGCGGCTGAGCGACAAATACCTGCCCGCCTGGTTGCCGCGCTGGTTGTTCACCGTCATCGCCGTGGGCCTGGCCGCGCCGCTGGCCACCTTCGCGGTCTACCTGTTTGCGGTGGGCGGGCGCGCGGGTGAGTTCTTTCGCAGCGAACCGCGCCTGAGCGGCTTTTTCATCATCGCCACGACGGCCCTGGTGCTGGGCTTGTTGATCACCCTAACAGCCCAGTTGCGTGAACGCGAAGCCCGTGCGCGGTCACTCGCGCTACAGCTTGAGCTGGAACGCAGCCGCCTTGAAAAGCAGGCCGTGGACGCGCGCCTGGCCTTGCTGCAAGCGCAGATAGAACCGCACTTCTTGTTCAACACACTGGCCAATGTGCAGGCCCTGGTCGAGAGCCAGTCACCTCGTGCCAGTGTGGTGCTGAAAAGCCTTATCAGCTACCTGCGCGCGGCCATGCCACGCCTGCACGAACGCCAGGCCACGCTGGCCGATGAGCTAGCCCTGGTGCGTGCCTATCTTGAGCTGATGCAGATGCGCATGCCCGACCGCCTGCGCTTCAGCGTCGATGTGGACAGCACCCTCATGGCCCAGCCCTTCCCCGCCATGGCCTTGCTCACGCTGGTGGAAAACGCCGTGCGTCACGGCCTAGACCCCAGAGAAGAAGGCGGCCTCATCCGCGTGGCTGGCCAGGCCATGGGCAGCGGATTTCAGCTCTGGGTGGAAGACGACGGCGTGGGCATGAGCGAACACGCCAAGGATGGCGGCGGCCTGGCCAACCTGCGCGCACGCCTGTTGGCCACTTACGGCCCCGGCACTGAGCTGCAAATGCAAGAGTGCAGCCCACACGGCGTGCAGGCGAAAATCGTTGTGCCGAACACGTCCAACGCGCCAAGCCCATGAGCACCGCCCTGATCGCCGACGACGAGCCGCTGCTGCGCGAGCGCCTGGCTGTGCACTTGCAGCGCCTGTGGCCCGAATTGCAGATCGTGGCGCAGGCGCGCAATGGCCGAGAAGCGGTGGAACTGTTTGACGAACACCAGCCCGACATCGCTTTCCTGGACGTGCACATGCCAGGCGCCAACGGCATCGAAGTCGCGCGTTGCATCGGCAACCGCGCACGCATCGTTTTTGTCACTGCGTTTGATCAGTACGCCGTGCAGGCCTTTGAGCGTGGCGCCGTGGACTATCTGGTCAAGCCCTTTGACGAAGAGCGGCTGGCGCAAACCGTGGCGCGGCTACGCACGCCGCCGGTCAGGCCGGCCGCGGATGAACTTGACCCCTTGCTGGACGCGCTGGCGCAGCGCTTGCAGCAGCAGGCGCCCGCGCGCCAGTACTTGCAATGGATCAAGGCTTCCGTGGGCAACAGCGTGCGCCTGATTCCCGTGCAAGAGGTGGTCTATCTGCGCAGCGACACCAAGTACACGCTGGTGGTCTGGAACGGCGGCGAAGCGCTGATCAGAAAGACCATCAGCGAACTGGCTGATGAACTTGACCCGCAGCGGTTTGTGCAGATCCACCGCTCGGTCATCGTGGCCCTGATGCAGGTGCTTCAAGTCACGCGCGGCGCCAATGAAACGGCCGATGTGCAACTGCGCGGCAGGCCAGAAGTGCTGCCCGTCAGCCGCAGCTACGTGCACCTGTTTCGGCAGATGTAGCGGCCCAGGTCCTGGCCAGGCGTGGCTGCTGCTTATGATGTGCGCCTGCCTATTCCCATCATCTCAAGGACCGCCCCATGCACGCCTGGCTCTGTGAAACCCTGGACGGCGTTGACGCGCTGCAGTGGCGCGAACTGCCCACGCCCGAGCCCAAGGCCGGTGAAGTGCGCGTGGCCATCAAGGCCGCCAGCCTGAATTTCCC
>JANNEX010000626.1:0-2164 GCA_031379155.1 Rubrivivax sp. | reverse complement strand
GCGTGGTGACCACAGCGCCGGGAAAGCAGTCGTGCGAGGTGCGGCCACGGCGGCTTTCACGCCGCCACAGGCTGCGCGACAGCGTGTCCGTTTGCAGCAGGAATTCGTGGTTGTGCTGGCCGGCATAACTGCGCACTTGATCGCAACAACCCGGCAGCAGCAGCGTGCCAGCGGCCAGCCACTGCACGTCCAGCGCTTCGCTGCCGGCGTTGTGCAATTCGCTGTGCATCACCAGCACGTCGCTGGCGGGGTCGAGTTTGAGGCTGATGCTGATGCGCAGTTGTGCGCTGTCGTCATGCAAGTGAATTCGCAGATGCTGGCCTGCTTGCATCCACTCGCTGCCACAGCGGTTGAAAGCCAGTGTGAAGTCGCGCCCCGCGCGGTGCGCCAGCAGCGCACTTTGGCCAAACCAGCCCACGCCAAAGCCCGGCACCAGGCTCAGCGGCTGGTCAAAGTCGAGCATGAAAGACGGCAGCGCGCGGCTGTCGCGCAGCGGGCCGGGCAGGCTGACGTCGCGCGGCAGGCGCGGGCCCCAGTAGCGCCACAACGGCGCTTCGTCAGCGTGCATCTCCAGCACCACCGACGTGTGACGGCCGTGCAGGCACAGCATCTGTGCGGGGCTGCTGGGTAAAGGGCTGTGACTCATGGCTTCTAAGCGACTGGCAAGGGCAGGTCCGCAATATGCACGCTGCGCGGCAGCGCCTGGCCTTGCTCGTCAAAAAGATGCAGTTGGTTGGCGGGCAATGTCACTGCCAGGCGCTGGCCGGGCTGGGCGCTGTGCAGGCCCGATGCACGCGCCACCAGCGGCGCACTGCCTGCGGCCCAGGCCACATGCAACTCGGTGCTGTCGCCGGTGCGCTCTTGCCATTGCACGGCGCCCAGCAAGTGCTGCCCGTTGGCGCCCAGGTGGGTGTGCTCTGGGCGAATGCCCAGGGTCAAGGATGAGCCTGCGGCCAGCCGCCTGGCGTCGACATCGGCGTCCAGTTCCACCGCATTCGCCAGCCGCAGCCGCGCCGTGTGTGCATCGGCGTGCAGCAGCGTGGCGGCCAGGAAATTCATCTGCGTCGAACCTATGAAGCTGGCCACAAAGCGGCTGCGCGGGTGGTGGAACAACTCCATGGGCGTGCCGATTTGCGCCACGCTGCCCCAGCGCTGCACATCGTCGCCGCTGTGCAGCAGCAAGATGCGGTCGGCCAGGGTCATGGCTTCAACCTGGTCGTGGGTGACGTAGAGGGTGCTGGCGCGGCCGTAGTCGCGGTGCAGGCGTGCGATTTCGATGCGCGTGGCCACGCGCAGGCTGGCGTCCAGGTTGGACAGCGGCTCGTCAAAGAGAAACACACCGGGTTCGCGCACCATGGCGCGGCCAATGGCCACCCGCTGTTTCTGGCCACCCGACAGTTGTTTGGGCTTGCGCTGCAACAGCGGTGTGAGTTGCAGCACCTGAGCCACGGCCTTGATCTTTTCTTCGACTTGCGCTGCGGGCATGCGCCGCAGCGTCAGTCCAAAGGCCAGGTTGTCGTAGACCGTGAGGTGCGGTAACAAGGCATAACTCTGGAATACCAGTGACACGCCCCGCGCGGCCGCTGGCGCGTGCGTCATGTCTTGGCCGCCAATGCGGACCTGGCCGTTGCTCAGCGTTTCAAGGCCTGCAATGCAACGCAGCAGTGTGGACTTGCCACAGCCGGAAGGGCCCACGAAGACGCAGAACTCGCCGTCGGCCACATGCAGGTTGATGTCGCGCAGCACGGGCACAGGGCCGTAAGACATGGAAGCGCCGAGCAGTTCAACCGTGGCCATCTGAGCAGTCGTGCAAACGATTCCTAAAGTTGCAGTGTGAGCATATCAAAAAAGCGGGGTGTGCTTTCCCACGCCACAGGAAAGACTGCGGGTAGCGGCCAGCCGAGACCGGCCTGGGTGAGGTCGGCCCGGGCTTGTATTGAAAAGGATTGCAACTATCATTCTTGCGATGCGTCCAGCCACAGCCCCTTCGCGCCTGCCCCGGCTGAGCGCCGAAGCCTGCACCGCCTGGCTCATGCTGCTGCCCGCGCTGCTGGGCTTTGTGTTGTTTTACGCCTTGCCGGCGCTGCGCGCACTGCAAATCAGCTTCACCGAGTGGAACCTGCTGCGCCCACCGCGCGACGTGGGCCTGGCCAACTACGTGCGT
>JANNEX010000241.1:0-1956 GCA_031379155.1 Rubrivivax sp. | reverse complement strand
GTTGGGTTCGTCGCGTGTGGTGCGGCTGAAAGCGGCAATGCCGGTGCGCTGGGCGAAGGCGATCCAGATTTCTGGTACCAACACGCCTTCAAGGTCTAGGCAGACAACTTGCATGGGGCTTTTTTCCGGCTGAGATGGGATGGGAAAAGGCTGAGGCCTAACGCTGATCTTTGGCGGTAGCAGCGACTTCCACGGCCGCGCGCCGCGCCGCCCTGTGCTTGTGCCACAGGTGGTGCACCAGCATGCCCAGTGGCATGCGCGCCAGGTGGTAGCGCGCCAGCAGCACTTGCGAGGCCAGGTGCTGACGGCGCAGCGGCGAGGCATCGGGCAGGGTGGGCGTGAGCACGGCTTCAAGCAGGGGGTGCAGCCAGGCGCGGCGCCAGCTTGAGGGCCCCTGCGCCTGGATAGGCCGCAGCGCCGCTTCGGGAATCGGTGTGCCCAGCCAGCGGGTGAGGAAGTGGCAGGCCAGAGCCAGCGGCTCGGCAAGACCAAGCTCAGCCGCGCGCTCGGGCAGGCCGCTCCAGAAGTCGCTGTGCTGGCCAAAGTGACGCAGCAAGCCGTCCAGGTCCACCAGGTCACGCAGACGGTCACGTGCTTCGGAATCGTGGAAGAGATGCGTGGCGCTGTGCAGCACCTGGTCGTGCGGATGCAGCACCTGCCAAGCGGGCCACTGCGACGGCTGCAAGCGCGCCAGCAGCAGTGTGGCGTCAACGCGCGTGCGCGCCACGGGCGGCAGGATGTTGTGGTGCAGGTCCAGCTCCAGCGAATGCACGGGGTGGCGCATGGGCGGCACCTCGTGGCTGTACTGGTGGTAGTAGCGCTGGTCGTGTTCGTCCAGCTCGGGCTCTTCCCAGCCGGCCGCCAGCAAGCGCTGCTGCGCATCGGCAATGTGGGCCTGGGGCACCAGGATGTCGACATCCGAGGGAAGGCGGCCTCGGGCAATGTCCAGGCTCTGGCCAAGGTAGGCGCAGCCCTTGAGCAGCACCAGGGGATAGGCCACGTCAGCCAGGGTGGTGGACAGGCGCTCCAGGGTCCAACTCAGGGCCTGGGTGCGCCAGCGCGAAAAGCGCAGTTCCGCGCTCAATTGGCTGGCCACCGGCACGGGCACGGTGCCCAACAAGTTGGCGCCAATGACGCTGTCGGCCAGGCGGCCCAACAGCCGCAGCCGGCGCGACAGGCGGACCACGTGTTCCCAGTCGGCCAGGCTCCAGGCCTGCACCTGTTCAGGCTGGCGAATGGCCGCCAACCAAGACAGAGACTGGGCTTGCGCAGCGCCCATCACATTCCTGCCCCAGCTTGTGCGTGATGGTGCGCCACCACCTGCGGCCACTGGGCAGCCAGGGTGGCCAGCGCGTCGTCCAAGTCGCTGTAGATGAGCTGCCAGGCCGGGCAACCGTGCGCCAGGCTGACAGCTGCTTCAAAGCCCGCCGCGCCCATCACGGCATAGTTGAAGGCGTTGAAGGCCAGGCTTGAAAACGCCATCTGTGGCAACACGGGTTCAAGCCGTGTGGCGCTGCCGGCTTGCCAGCGCGGCAGCACCACGGCACCGGGCCTTGCTGGCTGGTGCACGGCCGCCACGGCAGCCGCTGAGGGCGCCAGGTGGGCCACGGTGCCCTTGCGGGTCTTGGGAAATTCGGGCCCCAAGGGCGCAGCCGGATCAAAGCGACGCATGACGGGGATCGACTCGTTCTTCAGCGCCACTGGCTTGAGCGCCGGCAAAAAGCAGCGCGAGGCCAGGTCAAAGGCGCCAAATTCATCGGACAGCAAACGCCAACCGCGCAGGCTCAGGGCCGCCGTGAGTGTGCTCTTGCCCGAGCCCGGCAAGGCCGGCATGACCAGCGCATGGCCGTCACGTTCGACCACGCCCGCGTGCAGCAGCAGCACCTGGTTCATGCGCCGGCCGATGAGCCAGTTGGCACCCCACTCCATCAAGGGCAGCGCGGTGTCGGCCGCGAA
>JANNEX010000598.1:0-2063 GCA_031379155.1 Rubrivivax sp. | reverse complement strand
CCACCCGGAAATTCCCAGTAGCCCGCGTAGACCTTGCCAACCGGGCGTGATGTCAGCAAGAAGCGGCTCTGCGCGTCTATCAGCACACCCACGGCCACGTCCACAGGCACACGTTCAGCCGACATGGCGCCCGGCGTAGTCTTTGGCAAACTGCTGCGCCACGCGGCCTGAGCGCGAACCGCGTTCCAGCGCCCACACCAGCGATTCTTGCCGCGCGTCCTTGATGGCAGCTTCAGCCACGCCAAAACTGCGCAGCCACTGCGCCACGATGGCCAGATATTCGTCTTGCGTGAAGGGGTAAAAGCTGATCCACAAACCAAAACGTTCGCTCAGCGAAATCTTCTCTTCCACCACCTCACCCGGGTGCACTTCACCGTCTTCGGTGTGCTGGTAGCTGAGGTTTTCTTTCATGTACTCGGGCAGCAAGTGGCGGCGGTTGCTGGTGGCGTAGATCAGCAAGTTGTCGCTGGCCTGCGCCACGCTGCCGTCGAGCACGCTCTTCAGCGCTTTGTAGCCGGGCTCGCCTTCATCAAAGCTGAGGTCATCGCAAAAGACGATGAAACGCTCGCTCCTCTCAGCCACCAGGTCGACGATGTCTTGCAGGTCCACCAGGTCGCTTTTGTCGACCTCTATCAAGCGCAGGCCCTGCGCTGAAAACTCGTTCAGGCAGGCTTTGATGAGGCTGCTTTTTCCGGTGCCGCGCGCGCCCGTCAGCAGCACGTTGTTGGCGCCATGGCCGGCCACAAACTGCTGCGTGTTGCGCAGCAGGCGTTCTTTTTGCGGCTCCACTTCTTTCAGCTCGTGCAGCCGGATAGTGGCCACATGGCGCACCGGTTCGAGCACACCCGCGCTGCCGCGCTTGCGATAGCGCCAGGCCACGCCAGCCGACCAGTCAGGCGCGGTGGCGGCGTGCGGCAGTATGGTTTCCAGGCGCGCCAGCAAAGACTCGGCGCGCACCAGCAGGTGTTCAAAAGCGGGGTTCATGCAAGGGAGTTTAGGGCGCCCGCCCGAGTGGAGGTTGGGCTGCTCATGAGCAAATGTCACTTGCTTACTTTGCTCATCCCCCTCGGGGAGCAGACGACGTATGTCGTCTGCCTGGGGGCGCTCTGAGCATGCCGACTCAGGAAGTCAAGCGTTGCAGCGCCGGTTCCAGGTGTTCGGTGGGCGCACGCTTGAAGCCCGAGCGGGCATAACGCTGTAAGCGCCCGACGATGAGGGCGGTGATGGCCGACGCGAGCGCCTGGGCGTCCACCGTGGGCGTGGCTGAGCCAGCGGCTTCGGCGGCGGCGCGCAGGCTCTGGCGCAGTTGCGATTCCACGCGGTCAAAAAACTGGTTCATGCGCGCAATCAGGCGTTCGTGTTCAAAGACCAGTGCATCGCCCACCATGACCCGTGTCATGCCCGGGTTCTTCTCGCCAAACTGCAACAGCACGGTGGTCATTTTCTGCACCTGAATTGCCGCGTTAGGCTCACGGTCTGCCACCTGGTTGATGAGGGTGAAGACGCTGGTTTCGATGAACTCGATGAGGCCTTCAAACATCTGCGCCTTGCTGGCAAAGTGGCGATACAGCGCGGCCTCGCTCACGTCGAGTTTGGCGGCCAGCGCGGCGGTGGTGATGCGCTCGGCGCCGGGTTGCTCCAACATGCTGGCCAGTGTTTGCAAGATCTGCACACGGCGTTCGCCGGGTTTAGGGCGCTTGCGCGTGCGGCTGGCTTCGGGCGCAGCAGGTGCATCGGGCACAGGCGGCAATGCGTCGCCTTCTTGCGGGCCTTGCGGGGGCGGTGCGTCGGGCAAGGCAGGCATCGGCGGAGGGCAGGGAGAGGAAAAAAGCGGGGGGGCAGGGCGCTGCCGAACGATTCTTGCACAGGGCCCCCGGGGGTTCTCTTGCAGGTAAACACTGACCCACATGGCCCATGGCTTGGGAGATGTCGGTGCGGCTGGGCCTGCGGCTCCGGCCCGCCCTGGCCCGCCTTGGCCATTAGGTCGATGCCCAAGGACCGGTGGCGCAGCGCCTGGACGGAGGTGGCCGCGCCGCACAATGGCCGCGTGTCACCCCCCCATC
>JANNEX010000228.1:0-3441 GCA_031379155.1 Rubrivivax sp. | reverse complement strand
TGGCGCTGGCTGGACAGCGACGAGCGGGGGCGCTTCAGCGCCGGTGCAGCACCAACCAGCCATAGCTAAACAGGTGGCGCGCCATGGCCTGCCACTGCCCGTGGCGCCGCGCACCATCAGCCTGGCGCAGCAAGATGCGTTGCAGTGGCCATAGCTCGCGCTCAGCGGGCTTGCTCAACAAATGCTGTCGGATCAGCTCTGGGATGGCCCGCTCTGCGGCAGGGTCGACACGCTGCGCGCTGATGCCGGTGGCCGCGTAGTCGGCCACCACCAGGTCCATCCACTGGGTCGGGAATCTGAAAGCCACGCGCAGGTTGAACTCCCAATCGGCCATCACCGGGAAGTCAAGCCTGAAACCGCCCAGCGCATCAAACACGCTGCGCCGGTAGAAGATGGACTGCTGGCAGATGTTGGCGCGCATCAAGCGCGGCAGCGGCATGGAACCTGCATAGCGGCCACCCGGTGGCACGCGGTGGCCGTTGTCGGCCATCATGCGCACGTCGCCGTAGACCAAGGCGGCCGTGGTGTCGGCCAGATAGCTGGCCACGCGGGCCAAGGTGTCGGGGGCATGCAGGCAGTCGTCGCTGCCCAGCGCCAGGCACCAGTGCCCACGTGCTGCGGCGATGCCCAGGTTGATGGCGTCGTAGACACCGCGGTCGGGGCGTGACAACACCGTCAGCGCGGGCAGGCCGTCGGCACAACGCTCGACCTGAGCGAGTGTGTGGTCGCTGGAAGCGCCGTCGCTGACCACCACTTCAAAGTCGCGCCAGGTCTGCGCCGCCAACGAAGCCAGCGCCTGGCCGATCAGGGCCGCGCTGTTGAAGGTGGGCACGATGACCGAGATCAGCGGCGCGCCTGCCACGGCCCCAGCGTTCACTGAGTCGAGCGCGCAGCGGCCGCGCGCTGGGCGCGCTGCGCCCGTTTGCGCCGGCGCCAGGCGCGCCAGGCCTGCCGAAGCTGGCCCACGGGCGTCAGCGCCAAAGCCATGGCTACGTCTTCGCGGGCGGCAAAAACGGCATTGCCGTGCATGGGCACGTCGCTGCGCAAAGACGCGTAGCCCAGGTTGACAAAACGTGGCGCCAGCAAGGCCTCGACATCGGCCAACAGGCCCGCCGATTCATAGACACGCTCGGTGCTGACTTCGGTGTAGATGAGCCTGACGTGCGCCAGCACCTGGCTGCCCATGGCCGACAAAACTTGGTGCTCGGCGCCTTGCACATCCACCAGCAACAGGTCGGGCGGCTCAAGTCCTTTCTCGGCCAACAAGGTGTCGAGCCTGCGCGTTGGCACTTCACGCGTGTGCTGCACCTGCACCTCAGGGAACAGCTGGCTGTGCGAGCCGAAGTTGAGCAGCGAACTCGATTCACCGTCATTGCTGGTGACGTGAAACTGCGCCGTGCCATCACGGTCAGACAAGGCCACCGGGAAGACATGGATGCGCGCGTCTTGCGCCGCCAGCGCCAACAGCGCGGGCTGCATTTCGGCCAAGGGTTCGAACAGGTAGATGCGGCGCAGGCGCGGGAAGATGCGCACCAGCAAGCGCATCTCTTGAAAGCGGTGGGCGCCAATCACGCACAGCACTTGCAGTTGAGCCGACAGTTGCCGGCCGTGCAGTTGGCGCAGCAGTTCGATGTCGTAGAAACGGTGCTGCGGATCCAGCAAGGTGGTGGGCGGCATGACGGTCATCAAGTCGGTGTCTGACCCGGTTTGCGGTAGGCCAGCAGCAGGTGGTCGGCAAAAACGCCAGGCTGGCCCAGGCTGCGCAGCGGCTTGCCGCGTTGCCTTGCGGGCCGCAGCGCCGACGCGCCTGCGCTCAGGCGTGCGCGCAGCAGCTTCCAGGCAAAACGCAGGCGCAGCAGCGCGCGCCGGCGCGGCGCCAGGTCTTCATAGGCAAAAGTCTGCGACGCTTGCAGGATCAGACCGGTGCGTGCCGCCATCTGCTCTGCCCAGGCGCGCGAAATGAAGCTGATGTGCTCGGGAAAGCAGCCATACCAGTACTGCCCCGCGGCCCAGCGCCAGGCGCGTGCGTCCAAGGCGCCGGTCGACACAAACAGCCAGCCACCGGGCGCCAACAGACGGGCCAGTGTGTCGACAAAGGCGCCGGGGTTGGGCACGTGTTCAATCACGTCCACGGCGCAGATGGCATCGAAGCGTTGCTCCACCAAGTCCAGCTCAGCAATGCGCGCGGCAATGATGTTGACGCCGCGCTGCCTGGCCAATTCAGCAGCCTGGGCAGACAACTCGACCCCGTGTTTGTGCAGCGCAGGCGCCAGGGCTTGCAGCAGAGTGCCGTCGTAGCAGCCGACATCCAGCACATGGCCGCTGCTGAGTTTTGAGCCCAGCAGCTGGACCACACGCCGCTGATCCACACGCAAGCCTTCTGAGATCCAGACTTGCCCAGAAGCAGCGGCATACAAGCGTTCAAACTCGGCCTCGGGCTTGATGGGCAGTCGCAAGCCCACATGGCAGTGGCTGCATTCGTAAAGGCCGCCGCCACCCCAAGGTGGGTCAAGGGCTTGGCCTGCGAACACCGTGGCGTCGGGAATCGGGCCCAGCAGGCGCAGCGCGCTGGAGCCGCACTGCCGGCAGGTCAGAGTCTGGTTCTGCACATGGCTTGCCGCTTGCGGTGCCGTGTGCACGGGCCGCACGGGCTGCACGGGCAGTGGGGTGGCGCTGGCCAAGACCGAGTCAGTGCGTCAGCAAGCCCATGATGGAAGCCGCCGCCCCCAACAAGCGCGTGTTGGGGTCGGTGCGTCCTGCGGCTTGGCGGCGCTGCAGCAATTGCGCCGCCGCACGTGGCATGCCGCGCATCAGCATGGCACGCGCCAGACGGCGCGCGTCGCGGCCACGGTAAAAATCGTCAGGCAGGCGTTGCAGCCACTCGATCAGTGTGTCCTGGTCCAGCACATAGGGCAGGTTATACGGGCCGTGAAAACCAAAGGTCTTGCCAGCGCTGCTTTCGTTCTCAAACGAAAAGCGCCGCGCCAACTTGGGCGGCGCAAAGCTCACGCCGTGGGTGTTTATCAAGAACTCGCGCCGCGTGCGGCACAGCACCACGTCTTCAGGGTGTTCTTCGGTGATGCGCACATCCAGCCCTGCCGCCAGGAAGCGGCGTGAACGCAGCGAAAAGCCGCCATTGCCCACGCTCTGTGTGTCGTCCTGCTCGGGCCACACTGAGCCGACATAGTCGTGCACCAAAAACTCATCAGTCCAGGCTTCCGGGTGGGTCACGAAACCGTCCCACTGCGTGATGAGCGCGTGAGAGGTGCGGATGTAGTGCGGCAGCATGCGCATGACAAAGCGCGAGTACTCGGCGCTGGAGCGTATGGCTTCGATCTCTATCACTTCCACACCCGGCAGCACCACCGCCGGCAACCAGCCGTGGGTGAAGAGGCAGACGCGGCCGAAGCTGACGTGGCGCATCGACTGCAGCAAGGACTG
>JANNEX010000551.1:0-5234 GCA_031379155.1 Rubrivivax sp. | reverse complement strand
CGTATGCCCAGCGTGTCGGCGTTGTAGACGGTGGGGATCAGCGTCATGAACTGCGTCGGCGTGGCGCTGAAAGTCTTGCTGCTGGGCTTTTCCAGGTACATCACTTTCTTGGGCGCAGTGCCCTGGTCGCCCACCTTCTTGCCCGCCACTTCACCCTTGGTGAAAAGGCTGGTGATGAGGCCGGCGTTTTTGATGCGCTTGGTGTCTATGCCCAGCAGGTTGCCCGTGGGGATGATCTTCTTCAGACTGAAGTATTCGGTGTCGATGAGGTCAAAACTGTTGGGCGCAGTGACTGCGCGTTTGGTCACGTCGTCAGTCGTCACGGCCACGTACTGAATCTTGATGCCGGTGTCTTTTTCAAACTTGTCGCCGATGGCCTTGTCCTGGTTCACTGCCGTGCCCAGGTAGCGCAGGGTGATTTTTTCTTGCGCGTGCACATAGGGGAAGCCGGCGATGCCGACGCTGGCCGCACCGGCCACTTTGAGCAGGTCACGGCGCTTGGGTTGTTGGGGTATTGCGGGGTTGCTCATGGTCTCGCTCCTGTTGTGGTGGGGTCGTGGGGAAAAGGGTAACAGCTGCCAGACTCAAGCAGCCAGATTCAAGCTGTCAATAGATGCGCTTCGGCCGGCGCCCAGCGCATGGCTACCCGTTGGCCGGTTTGCAGCGGCGCGGCGTGGAAGGCGTTGTCGCCGAGCAGGGCAATCCAGGCGCCACGGTCGGGGTTGTCGTCATCAGCCGCCTGCGCAGCACCTTCGGCCACCAGGTGCACCTGCACCTGGCTGCCTTGGTACTCGATGGCACTGACCGTCACGGCCAACTCGCCCTCGCCCTTTGCATCACCAGCTTTGTTGACATCCGCCAGGCTCACGCGGTCGCTGCGCACCGCCACCTTGCCGGCGGGTGTGCTGATGACGTTGTGCGCGCCGATAAAACGCGCCACAAATTCTGTGCGCGGGCGCTCAAAGACGTCACGTGCGCTGCCGGCTTGTTCAATGCGGCCCTGGTTCATGACCACCACCAGGTCGGCCAGCGCCATGGCTTCTTCTTGCGAGTGCGTGACGTGCACAAAACTCATGCCCAGTTCACGGTGCCAGCGCTTGAGTTCGGCGCGCATCTTGATGCGCAAAAAAGGGTCCAGCGCCGACAGTGGCTCGTCCAGCAGCAGCACCTGAGGCTTCATCATCAGCGCGCGCGCCAGCGCCACGCGCTGTTGCTGGCCGCCTGACAAAGCCGCAGGCAGGCGCGCCGCAAAAGGCTCCATGTGCACAAGCTTGAGCAACTCACCGGCGCGCGCTTCGCGCTCGGCCTTGGAGTCCCCCTTCATGCGCGCGCTGAAGGCCACGTTGTCCAGCACGCTGAGGTGCGGAAAGAGCGCATAACTCTGGAACATCATGGCCGTGCCACGCTGCGCGGGGCTCAGCGCTGTGATGTTGCGCCCACCCAGCACCACGGTGCCTGCGCTCGGTTCTTCGTGGCCAGCAATCATGCGCAGCGTGCTGGTCTTGCCGCAGCCCGACGGGCCCAGCAAGCAGCAGTAGCGGCCGCCTTCAATCACCAGGTCAATGCCGGCCACGGCCACTGCCTGGCCAAAGGATTTGGCCAGGGAAGACAAAACAAGATCAGCGCGTGACGACATCTGGCCTGTGTATGCAATGCCTGTGCCACCCGCGACAGGGCAGTACCGGCGCGCGGCGAATCAGCCGCCCCCACTTTGTATGCAAAATGCACCGTTCTGGACAGGGTAGGAACCATGAAGCTGTTGTTGCTGAACCCGAATACGTCGCTGGCCATGACCGAAGGCATGGCCACCAGCGCACGCGCGGTGGCCGCGCCAAGCACGGTGGTGGTGGGGCGTCAGCCCAGCTTCGGCCCCGCGTCGATTGAAAGCCACTTCGACGAGGTGTTTGGCGCTGCCGGTGTGGCCGAGCAAGTCCGTTTGGCAGCGGCAGAGAACTTCGACGCCGTGGTCATCGCGTGTTTTGGTGACCCGGGCCTGGACGCCGCGAGGGAACTCACCAGTGCGCCCGTGCTGGGCATCGCCGAAGCAGCCTTTCACGCTGCGTCTTTTGTCGCCACGGGCTTCAGCGTGGTGACGACCATGACCCGCACTTGCGTGATCGCCGAACGCTTGGTGCACCGCTATGGCTTTGAGCGCACCTGCCGTGGCATCCACGGCACCGACATCCCCGTGCTCGACCTGGAAGCCTGCGGTGAAGATGTCGTGGCGCAAATCGAAGCCAGCGCGCGTCAAGCCTTGAAGCAGGACCGCAGCGGCGCCATCGTGCTGGGCTGCGGCGGTATGGCCGCGCTGTGCGCCACGCTGCAAGCGCGCTTGGGCGTGCCGGTGGTGGACGGTGTCAGCGCGGCAGTGAAGATGGCCGAAGCGCTGGTGGCGCTGGGCTTGAAGACTGAAAAGCACGGTGACTACGCGCCGCCTTTGCACAAACCTTGGGTCGGTTGGGCTGCGGCGCTGGGCAGCGCAAACAAAGGCTAACGGCCGAATTGCCTGACCAACGTCAGGCAGGCTTCAGCGCGCAACGTAGGCCTCGGGGTCGAGCCGGCGCATCTCGGCCTCGATCCAGCCTTCGACTTCGCGCATCAGCTCGTCGGCCTCACGCCCGCTGCTGCTGATGGGCTTGCCTATCGACACTTCCACCAAACCCGGGCGCAGCAAGAAACTCTTGCGCGGCCAGCATTTGGCGCTGCTGGCAGCAATGGGCACGATGGGCACGCCGCTGGCAATCGCCAGGCGCGATGCGCCACTCTTGTAGACGCCCTGTTTGCCGCGCGGTATGCGTGTGCCTTCAGGAAACATGATGACCCAGATGCCGGCGTCGGCCAAACGTTTGCCCTGCGCCGCCACCTTGGCCCAGGCTTCAGCGCGTTTGCTGCGGTCGATGTGAATCATGTCCAGCCGGCCCATGGCCCAGCCAAAAAACGGCACGTAGAGCAACTCACGCTTGAAGACATAGGCCAGTGGGTGCGGCATGAAAGTCGGGAAGGCGAAGGTCTCCCAGGTGCTTTGGTGTTTGGCCGCCAGCACGACGGCCGCGTTTTCCTGATCAGCCCCCGGCAAATGCTGCAAGCCGCTGACCTGGTAGCGCACACCGCAAATCACGCGCGCGCCCCAGACGGCCATGCGCAGCCAGCGCATGGTGGGCCAGTACAGCGGCTTGCCGCGAATGAAGATCGACAGCAGCAGCATCAGCAGAGCCCAGGGCACCACTGTCGCGGCCATCCACAGCACGAACAGAAAAGAGCGCAAGGCCCACAGCAGCTTCATCAGTTCAGCCTGCCCACACCTGAGTCGGCGTGGTTGTCTCTTTGCAGCAAAAAGTCGGCAAAGGCCGACAAGCTGGCGTGCGCGCGTGCCGTGGGCACCTGGTTCATCAGCGCTTGCACTTGCTCTGGGCCAAAGCTGGCGGCGCGGCCGCTGAGCACCAAGTGCGGCTCGCAGCCCGCAGCCTGCGCGGCGATGAGGTCGCGCGCGGTGTCAGCCACCATGGGCACATGCGCCAGGTCCACACCGTAGCGCCGGCCAATGTCCAACATCAAACCGGGCTTGGGTTTGCGGCAGTCGCAGTTGTCTTCGGGGGTGTGCGGGCAGAAGAACACGGCGTCGATGCGCGCGCCCTGCACTTGCATCAACTGGTGCATGTGGGCGTGCACGGCGTTGACCGCGCTCATGTCTATCATGCCGCGCCCAATGCCACTTTGGTTGGTGGCCACCACCGTGTGCCAGCCAGCGTGGTTGATGCGCGCGACTGCCTCCAGAGCTCCAGGCACCGGCAGCCACTCTTCGGGCGCCGTAACGTGGCCTTCACGGTATTCGTTGAGGATGCCATCGCGGCCCAGGATGACAAGTTTGGTGATGTGCATCGTGGACCTTTGCGCAGTGTTCAGGCCGCCAGGCGCGACAAGTCAGCCACGCGGTTCATGGCGCGCTGCAATTGCGACAGCAGCGCCAGGCGGTTGTTGCGCAGCGCGACGTCGTCGGCGTTGACCATCACGGTGTCGAAGAAGCTGTCGACCGGTGTTTTCAGCGCCGCCAAGGCGCGCAGTGAAGCGGTGTAGTCGCCCGCCTCGAAGGCCTTGTCAGCCACCGGTGCGACTAACGCCAGCGCAGCGGCCAGCGCTTGTTCTGCGGGCTCTTTGAGCCAGGCGGTATCCACGGCTGAAGGCACTGCGCCTTCAGCCTTTTTCAGGATGTTGCCGACACGCTTGTTGGCCGCCGCGAGTGCTGCCGATTCAGGCAGTGCGGCAAATTCGCGCACCGCTGCCAGGCGGCGTGGAATGTCGCCCCAACGGTCTGGGCGCAGCGCGATGACGGCGTCCACTTCTTGCGCGCTGCTGCCTTGTTCGCGAAGCATGCCCACCAAGCGGTCGTAGAGGAAGGTCGAGACCTCAGCTTGCACCTGGCCGTGGCCGGCAGGGAAGGCGGCCAGCGCGGCTTGCACCAGGCCCGGCACCGACAGCGGCAGGTCACGCTCGATGAGCATGCGGATGACACCCAGCGCGTGGCGGCGCAGCGCAAAAGGATCTTTGTCGCCAGTGGGGATTTGGCCGATGCCGAACAGGCCCGCCAGCGTTTCGAGTTTGTCGGCCAATGCCACCACCACACCGGCTGGGCCGCGGGGCAAGGCGTCGCCCGCAAAGCGCGGCTTGTAGTGGTCTTCCACCGCGAAGGCCACGGCTTCGCTTTCACCATCGTGGCGCGCGTAGTAGCCGCCCATGATGCCTTGCAGCTCGGGGAATTCGCCCACCATGTCGGTCAGCAAATCGGTCTTGGCCAAGAGTGCAGCGCGGTCGGCTTGTTCGGCCAGCACGGCGCCGCCAAGTTGTGTGCCGATCTGCCTTGCGATGGCACGCACGCGCTCGACGCGTTCGCCCTGGGTGCCCAGCTTGCCGTGATACACCACCTTGGCCAGTTGCGGCACACGCGACGCCAGCGTCTTTTTGCGGTCCTGGTCAAAGAAAAACTTGGCGTCAGCCAGGCGCGGGCGTACGACCCGTTCATTGCCCTGAACCACCCGTGTGGCGTCAGCCGGGTGGATGTTGCTGACGATGAGGAACTTGTTCGTTAGCCCTGCGCTGGCATCCAGCAGCGGAAAGTACTTCTGGTTGGCCTTCATGGTCAGGATCAGGCACTCGGGCGGCACGGCCAGGAACTCGGCTTCGAACTGGCACAGCAGCACGTGCGGGCGTTCAACCAGCGCCGTCACTTCGTCGAGCAA